>NZ_JARRIB010000004.1 GCF_041647995.1 Pyrococcus kukulkanii | reverse complement strand
AAGTCTACGAAAAACCAAAAAACACATTCGTAGCCGGATTCATAGGAACACCACCAATGAACTTCACAGAAGGAACTTTCGACGGAAGAGTTTTTGAAGCTGGTGAGTTTAAGATTGAATTACCTAAAGAATATCATGAAATCCTAAAGGATTTTGCCGGAAAGAGCCTTATTTTTGGTTTTAGACCTGAAGATGTTATTATAGGAGAGGGGGATTTAAGTGGCATTGTTGAAATTATTGAAAATCTTGGAAGTGAACGGGTAGTTCACATTAGGATTGGAAACATTACAATAAGGGCAAAAACTAATAAAAACATAAAAGAAGGCGAAAGGATAAAGTTTAAAATTAACATACAAAAAGCCCATATTTTTAATAAGCAAACAACAGAAGCGATAATTTAAAAACCTGGTTAAGTATACCACTAAATGACCCCTCCCCTCTCACACCCCCGCGAAAGGTGACCGGGGGGCGGTCGGGGAGGGGACACTTTTAATATTCGGGAGGTACGAGGATTATGGAAATGGGGAAGGTCGATAAATTAATGATTTACGTGCTTGCCGAAGATTATGCAGGGTACAATAGCCCATTCTGGGCGCAACATGGAATTTCTTTCCTGATAGAAATCAAAAGTGGGCATATGCATAGGAGGATACTCTTTGATACTGGCTCATATGCGGAGCCTATCCTATTTAATATGAAACTCTTAAGTATTGAACCCAAAGCTGTGGACATGATAGTTCTCTCTCATAGCCATTTTGATCATACAGGTGGTTTACTGGGTCTTATGAAGGAGATAAATAAGGAAATTCCAATATTTGCTCATCCCGAAATATTCAAAATAAGCTTTGCCCTTGAGCCTGAGTTCATTTATGCGGGGATCCCACCGTTACGTGGCGGTTCCAAAGAGGCCATAGAGGAGTTAGGGGGAATATGGATACTGACAAGAGAACCTATTAGGCTAGTGCCAGGGGTATTCACCTTAGGGGAAATTGCAGAAGATGAAAAAGTTGAATTCGAAAAGAGTCAGACATTAGGTCTTTACACACTCAAGGATGGTAAGATAGTGCCCGATTCTATAAATGAGGAGATAGGACTGGCAATAAACACGGAAAAGGGATTGGTAATTATTGGGGGATGTTCTCATCCTGGGATAGTTAGCATGGTGAAGAAAGCTATGAAGATAAGTGGAATTAAAAAGGTTTATGCAGTAGTAGGGGGATTTCATTTGATAAATGCCAATGAAGAAAGAATAAATAACACGGTGAATGCTTTAAAGAGATTAGGAGTCAGAAAAGTCTACACTGGACATTGCACAGGTCTTAGAGCAGAAAACATGTTCTTAGAGAAATTCGGAAATAATTTCGAGAAGTTACATGCAGGTAAAACAATTATTATTGAGTAATATCACTAACTAATTATTGCCATTATCTTCTGGTGCAGTTGCCTTATCAGCTCCCTTCTATCTTCCATGAGGACAACGTCGCTAGCCCCAACGACCTCTAAGTTGAACGCGAATGGGCTTGGATACTCATGCTCCCTAATAATGATCCTTATTTTACCATCCCTTATCCAACGTAGAAAGAGTTCAGCGTTTTCAACATCCATCTTGTCCTCCATGATTTCCCTGTACACCTCCTTAAGTAGCGGAAAGTCTGGATAGTTCTTCTTGAGGAAATTCAGGAGGGTTTGAGCGTTCATCTGTTGCCTACTTAAGCTCTTCTCCCTTCCCATGTACCTCCTCAGAACTAGTAATCCCCTGTTCGCTACATGCCTGAACCTCCTCTTCAACAGTTCTGTATTGTCTAGGGCTCTCTTTAGGGTTTCCCTGAGGTTCTCCAGCTTGAATAGCTCGAGAATTTCTTCTTGGGATAGGGCTTTATCTTCGGGAACTTTGAGCATGAAGCCGTTATCCGTTATCGCGACCCCAACGTTGCACCTCTTCTTTTTGCTTATAATATAAGCAAAAGCCCTGCTCAGGGCATCATTGGCCCTTCTGCCGACGAGGGTGTGGAAGAAGTACTTGACAACATTTCTATCCCTGACTGCCTCCACCAAAACCGTTTCATCGTCTGGGATTATTGAGTACTTGGCCTGCTCCCTGAAGTAGGAGAGTATTGCCTCTGCCGTGATTTCGTCGATACCGTACTTCTTCATGAGGAATGATTTTGCCCTCTTATTACCTAATAAAGACTTTACCTCTCTCCTAAACCTCTGTATATCCAGAGCTAGGTCGAAGCTTAGGGGTAGCATTTCCGAGAACCATGAAGGTATCGTTGGTTTTGCACCTTCCCTGGGTATGACGTATATCCTGTTGCCCCTACTCTTAACGAACTCGTAAGTTCTTCCTGCCAAAACGAATATATCTCCTGGCATCAGGTGCTCCGCGAACTCTTCCTCAACGGTTCCTATGTATCTCTTGTCTATTGTGAAGACGTCTATTTTCGCTTCATCAGGAATTGTCCCAGTGTTCATGTAGTAGATTGCCCTCGTCATCTTCCCCCTCTTTCCGAACTTTCCGTCTTTAAGCCATATCTTTGCGTAGACCTTCTTCTCTTCTAAGCCGGCGTACTCTCCTGCTAGATACTTAAGAACGTTCATGAAGTCCTCAAAGGGCAGGTCTTTGAAGGGATATGCTCTTTTCACCACGTTATAAGCCTCGTTAACATCCCAAACTCTCTCTAGGGCCATCCCCAGGACATGTTGAACTAAAACATCTAGGGGGTTCTTTGGTATCCTAATTCTGTCGAGTCTCCTGTTCCTTGCATTGTGGGCTAAAACAGTAACCTCAACTAAGTCGTCTCTGTCGAGTGCTAAGATAACCCCCTCACTTACCTCGTGGAGCCTGTGTCCAGCCCTCCCTATCCTCTGGAGGGCCCTGTTAACGCTCTTAGGGGATCCAATTAGGATTACAAGGTCAATGCTTCCTATATCAATCCCGAGCTCCAGGCTCGTTGAGCTAACAATAATCTTAAGTTCTCCCCGCTTTAGCCTTTCCTCAACCTCTAGTCTAACCTCTCTAGATAAAGAGGAGTGATGAGCCTCTATTTTATCTGCCCATTCGGGAAACATCTTCTTTAAATGGTAAACAACCCTCTCTGTTCCGCTCCTCGTGTTCGTAAAAATTAAGGTAGTTTTCCTGTTCTTGACGAGCTCCCCTATCCTTCTGTAGAGGGCCTGGCTAAGCACATCCGCCGGAGTGTAGACTAGATCCTCAACCACGCTCTCTACGGTTATCTTTGTTCTCTTTGCGAAGCTGACATCTACAATTAACCCTGGCCTTGGCTTCCCATTTTCAAAACCGAACACGAACTTTGCAACTTCCTCTAAGGGGTGTATGGTGGCACTCAGGCCTATCCTCACGAAATCCTTCCCTGTTAGCTCCCTAAGCCTTTCTAGGGTTAGGGCCAAGTGGGAACCCCTCTTGTTCTCCGCCAAAGCATGAACTTCGTCAACTATAACCCACATTGTATCCTTAAGCCTCTCCCTGAACTTTGGAGCATTTAACGCTATAGCCAGGCTTTCGGGAGTTGTGATGAGTATGTGTGGGGGCTTTTTGACCATCTTGCTCTTTTCGTAGCTTGTGGTATCGCTGGTTCTTACAGCCACCCTTATCTCCGGTATTTCTTCTCCGAGTTCCTGGGCTACTCTCTTGATCTCAGCTAGAGGCTCCTCAAGGTTCCTCCTTATATCGTTGTTTAGGGCCCTTAGCGGAGAAACGTACACGCAGTATATCTTATCCTCAAGCTCTCCCTTCCTCCCCAGGGATATGAGCTCGCTTATTATAGCCAGAAATGCGGAGAGTGTTTTACCTGAACCGGTGGGCGATGAAATTAAGACGTTTTCTCCTTTATGTATCTCAACTATGGCGTACCTTTGTGGTGGAGTGAACGATTTAAACTTCCTCTTAAACCACTCCCTAACCACGGGATCGAGGATTGAATATATCTCTTCATCGGTGTACTCCTTGGTGGCCCACCTTATTTCTCCCATCGCTCCTCAATCTCGGCTCGGACTTTTAAATAATTTGGTTCTCTCTCAAAACTTAGGAGGTTTGAAAAATTGTACATAATAATGTTTTTGCTCAATTATGTAATTATTCTACCATTTAATTACATCGTCAACTTCAGCTTTAAGGGTTTGGATCATGCCTTTTGGCCCTTCAATGATATATTTCGCAGGTCTTTTAGGAGTGTACAAATGCCAGGGTCTTAATACGGCAAGATCAACTATTTTCCTCTTTGAATCTAAGAATATAACGTCTATAGCTTCCCTCATGAAGAAGCCGTGTATTGAGGCGTTAATTCTGGTTTCCATGGGCAGTACGAATATGAGGGCGTACCTTGGCTTTCGAAACATTAGCCCCAGGAACCTTTTAATGAAGTTGTCCGCAAACCTAACCTCCCCTTCCCACATGAGCCCCTTGGTTTCATTGACTAACATTCTTATGTCACCACTTAAGAGGAACTATCCAACAAGTGCATTTTTCAGTCCTATTTCTCTCACTATCTTCTCAGCTTCTTCCATCTCTTCAAGCGTCAGCGTCCTTGCAATCTCCTTATATTCTTGAGCCCTATACTCTGGCCTATACTGGAACATGACGTTCACCCTAACATCCCTACCAAGGTTCTCCACTATCCACTTTAGTATAGGCCTGGTGCAACACTCTAAATGATTTGGCATCACGAGATGCCTTATCAGGAACTCTGCCCTAAAATGATTCTTCGCGAGGAGGAAGTTCCTCGTAACTACCTCCCAGTACCTTGGAACCTTTGAGTACTTTCTTGCGCATTCATCGTTCCCGTACTTAAAGTCTCCCAGATATACATCAACAACGCCGTCAAGGAGCTTCATTGCCTCAACGCTCATGTACATGTTTGAGTTCCAAATAACCGGGATTGGAACCCTAACGTGCCTTAACGTCTCTAGAATGAAGGGGAGGTTAGGGGTGGGCTCCCCGCCAACGAAGTTCACGTTCTTTGCGCCAAATCTATAGGCCCTTTCGATCTTTAAGGCCATGTACTCTGGGATTATCTCGATGCCAACCCTAAACTGGCTTATGTCCCAATTCTGACAGAAGACGCAACGGAAGTTGCATCCAGAGAAAAAGACCGTATATGAGGGAACGAGTTCTGGCTCCTCCCCATAATGCAGGAAGTCACTCGCAACCAAGCTCTCCTTAACTCTGCAGTAGCCTACGCTCTCTTTCCTGTTTATCCCACACCTTATCTCACAGAGGTGACAGCTCTCAAGTATTCTATCGGCTATTTTGGCCTTTAACTCGAGTAAATTCCTCTTGGGGTTCTTGCTTAAATCGTTCTCCCTCAGCCTGTCCATGCCCTCATCATGAACTTCCCAAAGCTCTTGGAGTTCGGCATTATCCTCAAAGCTAACCTCAACCTTTCTTACCAAGAGGAAGTTCGGAATATCTTCACCTTCAAGGATAGCGAAGTACTTTGGCAGTGCCTCCCTTGCTCCCATCGGTTAAGTTTATGAAATCAAGGGCTAAAAAGGTCACCGACGATGATGAACTACTCCCGGCTGAAGTGTGATGAGCCACCTACCGGCTGAGGTGAAAGCATGAAGCTTGCCCTGATAAGTCTTGACGGAAACGGGCTATATAACCTCAAGCACATGCCCTTCTTGAGTGAACTCGCCGAGGAGGGCTACTTTTTTGAGGTAGAATCGATATTTCCCACGCTCACGGATTTAGTTCACACCACCGTAATGACAGGCGTTGAGCCTAGGGTTCATTGGGTAGTTGAGAACGGTTATTATGACAGGTTAAGCGGTGTTAGAGTTAAGTTTTACGATTATGAAGTCGCATTTAATCCCCATAAGGTTATAAAAGCTCCTCTAATTCAGGATCTGCTAAGGCAGAAGGGAGTGAGAGTAGCGAGTGTTTCTGGCTACACAATGCCTCCCTTCAGCAACGTTGATGTCAGAATCTTCCCACCCTTCTTTGCTGAGGATGAGCTTTATAGAAGGCATGGAAGGGATTGGAAGAAGGATGTGTGGGTTCTGAACTCCGCTCTCTACCTCTACGAGGAGTGCAAGCCGGATCTACTATTAGTACACTTTGCCTCGATAGATGGGATGCAACACGACTACGGGCCGGAAAGCAAGGAGGCCCTCAAAGCCGTTGAGATCGTCGATTCAGCCGTTAGAACCCTCTGGGAGAGGCTGAAGGAGGAATATGCATTCATAATATTCGCGGACCACGGGCAGGAGGAAGTTCATACCTGGGTTAACCTAAAGGAGTACTTGAGAAACAATGGAATTGGCGTCCTTAGGGTTTCATCCGGTGGAGGCGTTCATGTCTACCTTAAGAACCCGGAAGAGCGCGAAGAAGCTTATCAACTTCTAAAGAGGGCCCCAGGGGTTAAAGCTGTTTTCTTTAGGGAAGATCTTCCCTACCTTGACGTTCCCGTTAGCGGGGACTTGATAGTTTCCGCAAGGGAAGGCTACTGGTTCTGCCATCACATAGAGTGCAGGGGGATTAAGGGAACAAGTTATTGGGTTAAAGGCATGCATGGTTCATTAAACGAGAAGGTAAAGGAAGTTCCACTGATAATTTGGGGTCTGGAGGTAAAGAGAGATGAGGCGAGCCTCTACGATATAGCCCCTACGGTTTTGAAATTCTTTGGGGCTCAAAAGAGGGGAGATATGAAGGGAGAGCCCCTAATTTAACCCTTTTTAAACCCGAGGTAAAACCCTGCGATGAAGGCAGTGCTCCCAGGAAGTATCCCCATGGCTTTATCTGCGAGGCTTAAAGTCGTTTGAGCGGCCTGCTTTGTCAGATTGAATAATGCATCAGTATTTATCGTTATGACTCCCTTCTGCTGTAGCCAGAAGAGGCTTAAGACGTACGCTCCAATTAGGGCCATAACTATCTTCATGAACTTTTTGAGTGCATACCCAACTATGAATCCAACTATAGCCCCAACCCCAACATCACCGGTTATTCCCATTAAGTTAAGATCCATACTTTCTCACCGCCTCCTATTATTTTTGATTTGGTAATAAGGTTTTGGTCATCCTTCCACCCCTTTCCTAACCCTAACGGCCCTTCCGGTTTGGAAAACTATCATCTCTCTTCCGGAAAGGAGAGCTTGACCTGTGGCCAATAATTCATCCCTCTCGTTTACGACCAGCACTTCATCATAGGGCCTTATCCCAGGATCCGCAAAAATAACGAACTTTGCAAAGACGTCCTTACCTTTTCTTGCAAATGGCTCGGCCTCCTCGTTAACGACTACCCTCATCCTGGGGTATGGAAGTACTGAGTGCAATCTCTTTGCCCCCTCTATTCCCAACGTTAGTAGCCCATCATCCGCCCTAACCGTTGCTAATCTCTTCCCGTTTAGCTTCACCTGCCTTGGCATTCCCGTCCTCGCTAGCTCAACTTGTGCCCCTTCAAACGCTTTAGAGGCGTTCTCTCCGAACTGGTACTCGGCTATCGCCTTTATGTAGTCCAGCGCATTCTCCTTTGTCGGCTTTACGATTTCAAAATCTTCTTCAGCCTCACTCTGAGCGAAGGGATATGTGAGGCTAAGGTACTTCGGGATTTCACTAAATATTGGATGCTTTATCGTTTCCTTGAATTTTTTCTTCACTCTTTCTGCTCTCTCCTTCGCCCTCCTAACTATTGGCCAGTTGAGACTTTCCTGACTGATCTTGAAGAATGCCGATTTCTTTGTTATTGGCTCAAACTCCTCGAGATATGAATAGTGCTCAAGTAATCTCTTGTATGCAACATATAGCTTTGGATGGGCCCTAGCCCTTTCATCAACAAGCCTCCACAGCTCTCCCTCTTTTATTGCCTGCTTCACCCTTCCCATTTCTTCCCTTATGACCCACAGGTTGTGTAGTGCTAGCAATCTTGTCCTTTCCTCCTTAGGCATCTCCCTCAGTTCCTGGGGAGTGTGCTTAGAGCAGACCGGACAGGAGCATGGGAAGTATTCAAGCTCATCAAGCCTCTTCGTTCCCTGGGGGGTTAGATATCTGTCGTCCTTTGCATAAAGGGCATAGCTTGCCGAATCAAATAGATCAATACCCATAGCAACTGCGAGAGCAAAGATTATAGGATGTCCAGCTCCAAACAGGTGCACTGGCCTATCAGGCCTGAGGCCTATCTTTGATGATATCACTACGTCAACGAGTTCTTTAAACCTGTAAGATTCGAGAAGGGGCACAACGGCTCCTATGGGGTGTATCTCAAAATTCATCCCGCTTAGAACCCTCGCGGCGTACCTCCTTAAGTCGGTGTACGTTGAACCTTGAATAGTAGCGTTCATTGGTATCTCCTTTATCTCCTCCGCTTCCCTCGCCCTCTCTAGTGTTACTCTTAGATCTTCTTCCGCCTGCTTCCTGGGCGTGTCTGGAGGGGTTGGAATATCAAGAAAAGTTCCTATGTCGACTCCTATCTTATGCTGGAACTCTATGATCTCTCTGTTTGTGACCTCAACTTTTCCATACCTCATGAGCTGGAACGAGCCTGAGTCAACTTCAACGATGCCATCATAATTTAGCAACTTATGTATTCCTTTTTCTAGGGCTTCTTCCCTTAACTTTGGATCCTTATATATAATGTAGGAATTCGTTATTATTATCTTGAAACCCATTTTCTCAAGTTCTTTGGGCTCAACGATCATTTGCTTTGGGTTCACCACGGGCATTATTGCTGGAGTCTCTATCTTCTTCCCGTTAACCTCAAGCTTCGCTATCCTTCCAGCGGCGTCTCTAGCTTTAATTTCGAACCTGAACATCATCTCACCTCGGCTCATTCGGGCTGGACTTCATCATCGATCAGATTTTCCGGAGTCAAATCATCGCCGCTTCTCTTGGTTATAAATGTAATCCAGTAAAGGCCTTATCCTTTCCCAAACTTCATTTATGCTTCCGTGCCCATCAATTTTTACATAGATTCCCTGCTTCTGATAGAACTTTATAATTGGCTTCATATTTCTTGAGTATATGTCATACCTTTTGCCGATGATTTCGGGCCGATCATCTTTCCTCTGAATTAGCTCTCCTCCACATATATCGCACTTCCCAGGGATCTTTGGGGGGTTAAACTCTACGTGATAGACTGCCCCACAGTTCTTACAGATCCTCCTTCCCGAAATCCTCCTAATGCTTTCCTCTTTCGTGATGTAGATGTCTATTGCCACATCTATCTTTATCCCATGGTCATATAAGTAATTTTCAAGGGCTATGACCTGCTCTGGCGTCCTAGGATATCCATCCATAATGAAATTCTCCCTTACTCTCCTTAGCTTGGATATTATCAGTGTATTGACTATAGTGTCTGGGATGAGGTCACCTCTGGAGAGATACATTTCCATTTCCTTCCCAAGGGGAGTTCTTGCCTCGATCTCTGCCCTTATTATGTCGCCCGAAGCAATATAAGTGAGGTTATACCTTTCAGTTATTTTTCTGGCTTGTGTGGACTTACCACTTCCTGGGGGGCCGAAGATAAGGATGTTCATTGCGAAAACACCAACAAGAATTTATATCCCAAAATCTAAAAATAATACGGTGAGGTTCATGCCCAAGTTATTAACGGGATTTGTAAGAGCGAGCGGTTATGCTAACAAAGTTAGGAAAGTCCTTTTTGCAGCCACCCGAGGAAAGGTGCCCCCAGAAGAAGTTGTGAGAGTTAGTGCAGAAATTAACAGATACATTTTTGGAAAACTTCAAGAGCTAAACGTTAAGAAAGAAGACGTAGTAAGGGTGTCTCTAGATTTTGACATTGAGGATGAAAAAATAAAGTGGTATCCTGAAACCCTTCAAATAGAAGTTTACAGGAGAGAAGAGGAAGAAAAGTTAGCATTAGCGATGGAAGAAGTAGAAGAGATGGAGAGGACTTTTGAAGAGGTAGTAAAAGAGTTGGAAAGTCTTGCAAACAAACTAAAAGAAGTTACAGATTCCATATTGAATATCGTTGAGAGGATAAAGCAGGAACATACGGGGCTTAGATTAAAGGTGGAGGAGCATGAGACGTAGTGTTACAATTTTAATACTCTTGCTGATCTCTGTTCCACTTGCCAACTTTGGTTACTTCATATTCAGATACATTGCGTTAGGTCCCGTTAATGACTGTGAAGTTAGCTTAGTTAACGTGTACGTGTCACACGTTGACACAGATAGTGCTAGGATAGTTGCAATTGTTGAAGTTCTTAACCCAACAAGTAAGAAAGTTTCGATAGATGGTATTAAGATTGAACTCTATGCTGAGGACATATACATAGGGGAATACAGCCTTAACAGGACCATGACATTAACCCCAGGGGAGAAAGTGACAATACCCATTAACTTTACGATATATTACTCGAACGTCCCAACGGAATTCGTTAGGGTATTACTCGAAAATAAAACAAGAGAATTGACGTGGTGGGCAACAGGGGGATTATACGCCAACTCACTTTTTGGAATCCTCAAGGTTCCCTTTAATGCTACCCTTAGATAGCCTCTTAATAACAAATAGGCACCTTCTATGCCCTTGACTCTCACATTCTACTTCTTCACCTTCCCAAATTTCCCCCGTAAGCCTTTCTATTAGTTTGGTAAGGGCCCCTACGTAGTTTAAATGAGCAGGATATGGAAAGTTCCTTAAGCTGGGGAACAAGTTCTTCCCTTCAATTACTATTCTATCCTCCGATAGGTCGAGTATTCTTAAGAGCCCTCCTCCCGTAGCCTTCGTAAATTCAAAACTATCTTCAAGAATTCTCTTTATCGCTTCTATCCTGGGGAGGTTCTTAATAGTATCTTGGTCGAGAGGAAGGGTAGTCATTTCATACTTCCCCCACCTATATAAAAACTCTTTCCCACGTTCAGGACCTAAAAACTGATATATAAACTCTATTAGGGCGGATTCTGAGTATTCTTCTATTATCTGAACCCTCACACCGCCCATTATTAAGGCTCCAGTGTTGTCCAATATTAGGGATTCTTTGACCTTGTCAACGCTTTTAAATGAGTCCTGAGCAAGCATTATGCCAGTATTGCCCCTAATGTATGGAATTGAGGTCTGATTTATTTTTAAGGGCAAAAAGGATCTTCTTATTGTAATCGTTCCATTTTTTGCTTCCAAGACGTACTCGAAGGGTATTAGCAACATTGAAAGATCCTGAGTGGATAAAACGTCGGAGTTCAATGAGGCTAATGTTGAAGCCCCGAATCTCTTAATTGAGTTAACAAGCCTCACTACAACCCTTATATACGCCCTCTGATCAGTTTGGAGGGTGTATAATGAGGTTAGATCGTCTATCACGACAAAATCATAAGCTTCCTTAACAACGCTCTCCCTGACTATTGCCGTTGTTATGCTAAGATCCATCGGGTTTGGCAAGATATTAGCCCCAGCTACGTGAGTTGGGGAATATAGATTTGAGAATCCATCTAGTATTTTTAATTTTCCTTCTTTAATGAACTTGGTGTAGTTCATCCCATACGGTTCTAACCATTTGATTAGTGAATTAACATCTTGTCTAAACTCTATAAGGAGGATTTTATATCCCTGTGACAAAAATGACATAACTAATTGATGAAGAAGTAACACATGGTCATTATCAATACCTCCAACTATTGCAACATTGTGCGTTTTTTCAAATCCACCTCCCAATATTTGATCAAGAGTTTTAAGGCCACTCCTAATCTTCATACTAACTTGAGGATTTAGGTTTAAGTTAAAAAACTTTACTAAAAATGAGATGAGAAATTACATTATCCCCTAAACCTGCCAACGATCTTGGTTAGAATTGCGGTGTGTTGATCTTCATTATGGAGGATTGCTTTTGATAATTCCTTAATTACAGGATGCTTTGCCTTGCTTTCCAGCTCCCTGTACCCGTCCTGCATTTCCTTTTCCATTTCAATGGCATCATCTAACTTTTCAATTATATTATCTAACTTCTCTTGGGGTATTATAGAGACTTCTGGGAACGATTTTACTAACTCCTCCAGCACTTCTTCGGGTGGTATTCTATAACCGACTTTTCCAAAGTCTAATGGTAGTAGCAGGGAAGGCACTCCTGGGAGTAAGGCCAGTCCTTGATCTAGCTCCATCACAGACTCTCTTATTGGCTCAAGCTCTGGATAAAACGGCTCTAAATGCTCCTTTAAGAGTGCTGAGGCCTCCTTATATGCCCTTTCAATAGCCTCCATAAGCTCCTTATGGAATATCTTATCAACCGCAAGTCTAAGTACAACTCTCTTAAGCTCAGCATTTTCTGGCCTCTTAAGCTCTTTCAGGAGATCCTTGTAGTCCTTCAATGCCTCTTTCTCTGCCTCTTTGATTTTCCTTACGGTCTCCACCAGCGTCATTACTTATCACCTCCGAGCTTTTAATAACCTTTGGTATTTAAAAGTTTTCTGAGGAAACCCTAATAAAGTAGCCACTTCACCTTTGGCTGAGGTGAGAGAGGTGAGAGTGATAGTTCCAGATACGAGTGTGATTGTAGATGGCAGGCTCACCCAATATCTAAAGCGAGTAAAAGAAAAAGTAAAGGTTGTAGTGCCCGAAGCTGTCGTTGCTGAAATAGAACACCAAGCTAACGAAGGAAAGGCAATAGGACATACCGGGCTCGAGGAACTTAAGAAGCTTAGAGAAATGGCAGACAAGGGCAAGATACTGCTCGAGTTCTATGGCGAGAGGCCTGAGCTATGGCAGATAAGAAGAGCGAAGGCCGGAGAAATCGATCACCTGGTGAGAGAAGTTGCCAGAGAATTGAATGCTATACTAATAACAGGAGACCAAGTTCAGAGGGATATAGCGATAGCCAAAGGGATAGAGGTAATATACCTCGAGAGCAGAAGGGAGCCGAAGACCAGGTTGGAGGACTTTTTCGACGAGGAAACCATGAGTGTTCACCTAAAGGCAGGAGTTAAGCCCTTAGCAAAGAAGGGAAGGCCAGGAGAATGGAGACTGGTTCCGATAAGGGACAAACCACTAACCGAGGAGGAGCTGGAGGAAATAGCTGATGACATAGTGGAGAGGGCAAGGAGAGATCCAGAGAGCTTTATAGAGCTTGATGAGCCAGGAGCAACCATTGTCCAACTTAGAAGTTATAGAATAGTCATAGCCAAACCTCCATTCTCAGATAGAATCGAGATTACTGCTGTAAGGCCGGTGAAGAAGCTCAGCATTGAAGATTACAATTTAAGCGAGAAGCTCCTCGAGAGGTTAAAGGAGAAAGCTGAAGGAATCTTAGTTGCAGGACCCCCAGGAGCAGGTAAAACTACATTTGTTCAGGCGCTGGCGGAGTGGTACGCTTCAATGGGCAAGATAGTTAAGACAATGGAGAAGCCCAGGGATCTCCAAGTTAGTGAGGAGATAACTCAGTATACTGCCCTCAATGGGAGCATGGAGAAAACTGGAGACGTGCTCTTACTTGTCAGACCAGACTACACGATATTTGATGAGATGAGAAAAACCAGCGACTTCCTAATCTACACCGACCTAAGACTCGCGGGCGTTGGAATGGTAGGAGTAGTTCACGCAACCAAGCCCATAGATGCCATTCAGAGATTCATAGGTAGGGTAGAGCTTGGTATGATTCCTCAGATAGTTGATACAGTGATATTCATCAAGGCAGGTAGGGTCGCCAAGGTTTTAACGTTAGAGTACAAGGTGAAAGTTCCCACAGGGATGAAGGAGGAAGACCTTGCAAGGCCCGTAATAGAGGTCAGGGACTTTGAAACTGGCCAGCTAGAGTACGAGATCTACACGTTCGGCGAAGAAGTAAGCGTCGTCCCAATAAAAAAGGAGGAGAAGGCGCCAGCTCTCAAACTTGCGGAGAAGAGGCTTAAGCAAGAAATACAGAGGTTCCTGCCAGATGTATACACTGAGGTCGAGATTATCAGCCCGCACAAGGCCATTATATATGCCGATGAGTTCGATATCCCGGCGATAATAGGGAAGAAAGGGAAGAGAATACAGGAATTAGAGAAGAGACTTGGAATAAATATTGACGTAAAGAGCTTTGCGGAGAAGCAACCAGAGGTTAAAGAGAGGATACCAGTGGAGATAGAGGAAAAGAAGAAGAGCATAGTTCTCAGAGTCTCTCCTGACTATGCAAGGAAACCTTTGAGGTTTTATGCGGGCAATGACTATGTCTTCACAGCAACCCCAAGCAAGAAGGGCGTTGTAAAAGTCTCAAAGAGCTCACCGGTCGGCAAGTTGCTTAAAAGATATATCGACGAAGGTCACTCGATTTGGGCTTCACTGTAGAGATTTTTCTTCTTTTCTCTCACCTCACCAAGAGAATTATATAATGGGAAGTTAGGCCTGTTGTCAGCATGAATAAGGAACATCTAACCTACTCCTTGCCCTGAGGAGCTGTTCTTTTGATGGGCTTTGGGGCTGTTACCGTTCAGCTGGGCTGGTGACCCCTTGAGGTGGCCCCAATTTTGAACAAGGGTGAAAAGTCAACCACACCAGTTGCAACGAATGCAACCGGTAGCGGATTCCTCTTGAGCCTTGTCCTTCTCCCACACTGCATCATTGTGTGTATGGGTTGGCTCGGATCCCCTCATGGCAGGGACTCAACTCCCATACACACAATAAAACTAACAAAAGTTCTGCCCCTTTTCTCGATCTATCCTGTTTGTTTTTAGTCCTTGAAAACACATTAAATCTAGGCAGAGAGGTGTTCCTTGGAATATTATAGAACCAACATCGCTTTGGTTCTCTTAGGGTGATCCTTCGTTCTTTCAATTCCGATCTTCTAGGGAAATATTAGGTAAGTTAATCTTAGGTTCTTAAGAAGCTCCTCAACCAAATGCCTTGGATCGTAGCTAAAATAGAAAAGGTTTCCTGGGACGTTCAGATCTGAAGCTCCAAATCCCCTAACTATCCCTCCTATCTTTGCCATCTTCCTGGACAGCTCTTCTTCAAGTCTAACGTTTGAGGGTATTAGGTATGCCATTATGGGTTCAGCTTTAAGAGTTAGGTAGTCTATGTGCCAGTGAAGCTTCTTCTCTTTCTTAAAGTGCCTCCTAACTCTCTTTTCAAGTGAATTCATTGCCGAACCAACGTAGGCGTAGTATCCCTTTTTCAGGGCAAAGGTTCTTGCTTTAGTCTTTATCTTCGTGTCCTGGGGTAGGTATAATAATAGGATGTAGGAACCTTTCAAACTTTAATCCCCTCTCTAAGGTGCTTTAGCCTAACTTGGACCTCTTCAAGGGACTTAGCACTTTCAATAGCAGTTCCGGTAACTATAATGTCTGCCCCTGCCTTTACAAGTTCTCTTGCCTGATTCCCGTTTCTTATCCCTCCCCCGACGATTAGGGGAACATCGATAGCTGACTTTACCACCCTAACCATCTCTGGAGGGACGGGGTTAGGAGCCCCACTCCCCGCTTCAAGGTAAACTAATCTCATTCCTAGATACTGACCAGCCAGTGCATATGCTGCAGCTATCTTTGGCTTGTGCCTTGGGATAGGTTTCGCATCCCCAACCCATCCGGCTGTTTCCCCAGGTTCAACTATTATATATGCCATTGGAATTGGTTCTAATCCAAATTTCTTTACTGTGAACGCTCCAAGGGCTTGAGCACCTGTAATGAAGAATGGGTTCCTTGAGTTGAGGAGGCTCATGAAGAATATTGCGTCTGCATATTTGCTAATTCCTCCATGTGACCCTGGGAACAGAATAACTGGAAGGGAAGAGCTCTCCTTTATTGCCTTAACTACATTATCCAGAACGTTTCCTTCAGCTCCAGTTGATCCCCCGACCATTATTGCGTCAACTCCAACATTCTCACAAAGTTCCGCAATTTTTGAGGCTTCATCAGGAGAAGTATCGTCGGGGTCTATTAAAACAAAGTGCAATTTATTCTCTTCAAGCTTTTCATGAATGTATCTTTCCACTCTCCCTATTTTCACGAACACCACCGAACTTCATTCATTAGCAACGTTTTTAAATAATCTCCCCTCTCCTTCACTAGGTGATGCCCTTCATGAAATTCAGGGGAAGCACTTTTGGCAGAACCGTTAAGCTTGAATTTGAGATATTACGCCTTGGTGAGCTTAGGATAGATGATCTTTCTGAATTTAATACTAGCGAGATTGAGCTTGAAATAAGAGCTACAAGTTCTGGAATTAAACTTGTGGGTATTTGGGAGGGAGACATAGAGGAAGTTGGTGAGGCTATTAAGAGAGCCGTTGAGGAGAGCACTAAGCTTAGGGAGAGGATTTTAAGGAGAATGAAGAGTAAAATGGAGAGGATTAGGAGAGCTCTCAGTGAGATGGGCTTCAATGAAGAGACAATTGGATATGGAGAAGCTGTAAAGTTCACGAAAAAAATTGGGGATTACGAGGTTGCCGTCATAGTATCATCCCGTGACAGCCTCGTTAGGGTTGAGGTTTATGGCAGTAACAGAAAGATACTTACCCCCGAATTAGAGGCCTTCTTTGAGAGTGTTGACATAGAGGAGCCAGAGATCTACGAGATAGAAGAGGAAGGAAACGAAGAAAGGGTAGTGATAAACCTAGAGTTACCAGGAAGTGACGAGAAACCAGAAAAGAAAATCGCTGAAGCAGTAAAGATCATCGAGAACTTGTTAATGACTTAAGAACTCCACCTTCCCTACTTTTGAGATTTCCACTATAACTTTTCTTGGGTTCTTTGTTTCAAGGTTTATTATTATCTCATTATATCCAAACTTGTCTGGGGGAAGCAATTTTGCTTTCCTAATCTTCCCTTCAATTACATCCGCAAGCTTCTTTAGGAGGAGACCTTTTTTGTCGAACGGAACTTTAAGGCTAATTGTCATAATTTCCATCAATCTCACCCATTCATAACTAGAAACTAAGGAAGTATAAAACGCTTTTCATTCACGGGAAGAATAAAGAAGGGAATAGAGAAAGAACCCGTAGGAATTATCTTCTGTACTTGTCAAGTATCTCAAGGATCTTCTTCATGTCATCTTGGGTTGGTTGATGTTCCTCCTTGGCAAAGATGACTCTTAGGTCAAATGTGTCCTCGGGCATTATGTCCACTATCTTGGCCGCAAGCCAGTCACTCATCCATTCGAACTCTTTCATGAGCTCTTTAACAGCTTCCCTGGCTTTCTCAGCCGGTAACTTGGCAAACTTTTCTGCATGTTCGAGAGCAAGTCTTGCCTCATAGTATAGGGGCTCCTCTATTCCAGCTTTTAACCCCTCTTCGTGCCTTTTTAGGAGTATTTCCTTGGCCTCAGCTATTGTAATATACCTCTGGCCAAGCTTTTTCCTCCCTATCATGGCCCTTCACTTCTGGGGCCTAAGGTGAACTGGATGAATGAAGAGAGTCTTTACTTTGTTGCCATCCGGGACCTCAACTATGTAAGCATCTCCCCTCTTGCCAACTACAGTGCCAGTCCTGCCATGGAACCTTGGATCTGGCATACCCTTGTGATAACTAGGCTCAATTACTATGTGAACCCTCTGTCCCACTTCAAACTCCTGAAGGAACCTCGTAAGTGGAGGGAGCCCCCTCCTCCTAGGATGCTTCCTTAACTTTTTTCTAGTTTTTCTTCTAAAGCTATGAGCCTTCTGAACCATACTAACCCCCTCCTCATATTATAGGTGTGTACAAGCCCAAATATGCCCCTTTTTACTCCCAAAATCTTGGGGGTCTTTACCCCCAGTTTCAAGCTTGGTTGAAATGGAGCATTTATAAAATTTTTCTGATGACTAAATTGCGGTGATGGTATGAAAGGGGAGCTAATAAAAATGATAATCAAAGAGGAATGCATAAAGTTTGGACATTTCATATTGACATCTGGAAAAGAAAGCAACTACTACATAGACATTAAGAAGCTAATAACGAATCCCAAAGCACTGAAAATTATAGCAAGGCTAATAGCTGAGAAGGCTAAAGAACTTGGATTACAATATGAGAAAATTGCAGGGCCAGAGCTTGGAGCCGTTCCAATAGCCACTGCCCTCGCACTTGAGACCGAGAAGCCTCTTTTAATTGTGAGAAAAAAGAAAAAAGAACACGGAACCGGAAAACAAATTGAAGGAGAAGTAAAGCCAGGAGATAAAGTTCTGTTAGTAGAAGATGTCACAACAACAGGAGGGAGCGTTCTTAGGGCTGCAAAGGTTCTTAAAGAGAATGGGGCAGAAGTTGTTGGGATCTTCGTTGTAGTTGATAGGGAAGAAGGAGCTATGGAAAACATAAGCAAAGAGGGATATAAGCTATACCCACTTGTTGTTGTAAGTGAGCTCTTTAAGGCGGCTGGTGTTTCGAGAGATTAATTCTTCGTTGATTGTCTAACATATTTTTAACAAATGGCTATGGAAACTTTTTTATACTATAAAGTAGTAGATAATAATGGAGGTGGGAAGATGGTTGTTATTAAGAAGAACCCGGAAATCTTCTTGAAGGAACTCAAAAGGCATTATGACGTTGTAATGAGGATCCCATCAAGCGAGTACCTTAAGAAGCCCGACTTCGTTATTGTTGATCCCAAGAGTGGCAAAAAGATAAAAGTCAGCTTTGTGACCATGGACGATGGTCAGTTTGCTGGAGTAGTTTATGATGAAACAAGTTAATTTTGTCATTTTTCTAAACATTTTTCGAAAATTCTTATATCATACCTTGCTCTGGAGCACCTTTTGGTGACTCACATGGCAAGGAGGGGTGGAGAAACCGAACGTTGAGATACTAGAAGCGGTTCTCAGAGAAGGACTTTATTGGGCATATCTCGGTAGACCAAAAGAAGTCATGGCTTTTCTGAGGGGCAAATTAAAGAAAATCGCCAATGACTCCTTTGATAGTATTGAGGAAATTCTTAAGGAGCTGGAAGAGTTTTATGAGGAAGTTAGCAGGATGGACACAATTAGCAAAAAAGAGTTCAAAAAGATCAACCTATACAGGGACATGCTACTCAGCGCTTTGGAGTATAGCGACTAAGTAGCCGTTCTATCCCCTTTTTGTGTCCTAAACCAACAACCGCCACAACTTTGGCTTTCCTTTTTTTCACTAATAAAGAGTCAACGATCATCATAATATTTTTAGCCATTATCTCATTTCTTTCCTCAACGAGAACCTTATAGAAGTATGGATATTTCCTCATAAATTCTTGTTCTAGGATTGTATAGCTTTCTATTTTCACATCCCTTCCTAGGAGGGGTAGTGCAAGAACCTCCGTGACTAATCTCAGTTTTTCAATTCTTGGTGCAGAAAGTAATTTTTTGAGAGTAACTTCAACTGGTTGATCTATTAGGTAAACTGGTATCCCTATAGACCTTGCAAGTTCATACGCTTCTATCATTTCCTCCCCCGGTAAAGTTCCAAAATCCTTACTCAAGAACTTTTCAATTTCTTGAAGTGCATAACCCAACATTCCAATTCTTCCAAGCTTTAATGCCTGGGTTAACCTTAATTTTTCCCCCCGAAGGAGAGCAACTAATCTACCATAATCAAGCTCTATCGCAACGGCATCTGGATTTTCCCTCAGTATAACTTCCCTTACCTCACTAATACTCTCAGGTAAGACGTGGACTGTGCCGACAACTTTAACGTACCTTAAATATGACATTTCCACTACCCACCAACAACCTATCAAAATCTCGCGGAACATAGGCTTTTGGACAAATTTTCAAGGCTTCTCTTTTGTATTCAACGTACTTATACCTTGGAGCCCTATGGAAAAGGACAAGAACTCCACTCTCCCAAACCTCACATGCTTCTTTAACCGTTGAATGATAGCTCTCTTTCCTATCCTCACTATTGATGTAAGTTGCGTCGTGAATGAGGAGATCTACGTCTTTGGCGATATCCCCTAAGGGAATCGGCTCAGTGTCCCCGGTGTATACTATCTTTGCCCCCTTTTTCTTGGGTCCCGTGATGTCCTCGAGCTTTATTTCAACTCCATTTATGGTAATTCTGCCCCTTTTTTCAACCTCTCTCATCCAGGGACCAGGCCTTAATCCTAACGCTTTTATCTTTTCCATATCAAAGTTCCCTCTTCTGTCCCTTTCCTTGAATACATAACCAAATGCAGGAATTCCATGGGAAACTTGGAAAGGCTTTATTCTATACTCTTTCTCCCTAACCTCTTCTCCTTCCATTAACTCTATGGTAACTACGTCAAAACTTGGCCTAAAATATCCACTAGAGAGAAGGTTGTCTATAAAGGATATAGCTCCTGGGGGCCCGTATATATAAAGGGGTTCCCGTCTATGCCAAAGGTTCATCGTCTGGATCATGGAAGGTATCCCTAGATAATGATCCCCGTGAAAGTGGCTTATAAATATCTTCTTTATTTTCATTGGGCTTAAGCCTGCAATTTCCATTTGCCTTAATGTCCCCTCCCCGGCATCAAAAAGAATTATTTCCCTTCCCACCTTAATAGCTATCCCAGGAACGTTTCTTTCAGGGGTAGGTTTAATCCCCCCGGTTCCTAAAAATATTACCTCGATCATTTTAGTATTCCCTGAGTAATCGTCCAAGCGGCAATTTATCCCCTACATCTAGAGCCCTTAATGCCATCCATAGCGTCGCCTGGTTGCTTGTTACTACAGGAACCCCGAGATCACTTTCAAGTTTTTCGATTATTTCGAAGGTTCTCCAATTAGTGCAACTGATAAAGATTCCATCTGCCTCATCTATAAACGTAGCTTTTGCAAGCCTATATGCGGTGTATGGCTCTAACTTTCCTATTTCAAGGTTGTTCTCTATTCCAAGGCCTCTTATGTCAAGAACTTCAAAACCATTGGCCTCTAGAAACTCTTTCTCCTTTTGATTTATCTCATCGACGTAGGGAGTTATTACCAGCAAGGACTGGAGATCTAGAACATTAAGTGCTTCAAGAACCGCCGTGCTTGTTGTAAAGGTTTCAATATTAACTTCTTCCTCGATCTTCATCTCGATTTCCTTTTCAAAATCCTTCCCTCCGATAAAAGATCCACTCGTGCATCCAAACGCTATCAACTCGACCCCGGCATCGGCGAGTAATTTTGCAGCATCAATGGCAAACGTTGCCATCTTAGTTAACTCTTCCTCATTTACATTCCTCAGAGGCATTCTAGCTGTATGGAGGGAGACTCCTTCCGGGATGTACTTGTGGAACTCCATCTCCATAGTAGTGTTCGAAGATGGCACTATGAGTCCAAATCTTCCCCTCCATCCAAACATTGCGACACCTGTATGAAGTTTTTGAGTTAGGTATTAAAAGTTTAGGAAAAGACAAAAACATTTTTATGAACTATGATATATGCCACAGGGGGGAATACGAAATGGAGGAAAGGGTTGAAAAGTTGATTGAATCTATGGAAAAGAACAACCTTGATGCAATATTCCTTACAAAAGCTCCAAATGTTTACTACTTTTCTGGGGCTTCACCACTTGCTGGAGGGTACCTCTTAGTGACTAAATCGGGAGCAACTCTATATGTTCCTGAGTTAGAGTACGAAATGGCAAAAGAAGAAAGTATAGTGGAGGTCGAGAAGTTTAAGAAAATGGACGAGCTGTATGAGAAGCTAAAAGGCATTGAAGTTCTTGGAATTGAAGGAGCAAGCTCATACTCCTTCATTCTTGATCTCAGAGAAAAAGCAGGAATAAAAGAATTTAAAAAAATTGATGATACTATAAAGGAACTCAGAATAGTGAAAGGCAAAGAAGAACTAAAAATAATAGAAAAAGCTTGCGAAATCGCGGACAGGGCTGTTATGGCAGCAATTGAGGAAGTTTCTGAAGGAAAAAGGGAAAGAGAGATAGCGGCAAAAGTTGAATATCTTATGAAAATGAATGGAGCCGAGAAACCGGCATTTGATACGATTATCGCCAGCGGTTATAGATCGGCACTACCACATGGGATTGCAAGTGATAAAAGGATTGAAAAGGGTGACCTTGTAGTTATAGATCTTGGGGCCTTATATAACCACTACAACTCAGATATAACAAGAACCATAGTAGTGGGGTCTCCTAGCGATAAGCAGAAGGAGATATATGAAATAGTTCTTGAAGCTCAAAAGAAAGCCATTGAGGCAGCTAAGCCAGGAATGACTGCCAAAGAATTAGATTCAATAGCGAGAGATGTCATCAAGGAATATGGATACGGAGAATACTTTATCCATTCACTTGGTCATGGTGTTGGTCTTGAAATCCACGAATGGCCAAGAATAAGTCAATATGACGAGACAATTCTTAAAGAAGGAATGGTGATAACAATTGAACCTGGTATTTATATTCCAAAATTTGGAGGTGTAAGGATAGAGGACACAATCGTTATAACAAAGAGTGGAGCAAAAAGACTTACAAAAACGGAAAGAGAACTTATCTAACAAGTTCAAGAAGAGCCATCGCTGCTCTCATATCCCTTTTTATTAGCTCAGTATAAACAGGATCCACCCTACCATTAATGTAAACTTCCTTACCTTTTATTTCAATTTCAGCCACTCCATATCCAACGACTTTAATGTCCCCTTTTATAACGTTCTCTAATATGCTCAAGGCAAGAAGAGCTTCTCGATTATCTCTAGCAAGTCTTTCTTCTTCTGAGACGTGTCTTGAGTGCCCAGTTGGAATGCCAAGGAGTCTAAATATATTCCATCGCCGCATCTTGCCAAGTCTCTTGTTAATAATTTTTCCTGACCTAACCCTAGCTATTTCAAGAAGCCACTTGAGAAAGTCTTTAACTTCTTCTTCCCATCCCCCCACTTCTTTTGGGACAAACGAAGCTTGCTTGATATTTTCAGCCCTTCTAATTAACGTTGCTATCCTCTCTAACTTTTCCACCCTATTTATAAGGTATAGGTCTATTGCAAACATACCCTTCTTTGTTTTGAAGATTATAAAAGGGAGTTCCCCTCTCATCTTCAAACTATTGTCCTGGGAACCTTTATGAGCTTATTGGTTGTACATTTGACGGAAACTTTTGGGATATCTTCGGCTCACTACTATTATAACCACGAAATTTTGGACACAAAAATTATATTATCCAACTGAAATAGCTTAAAGGGGTGGTCGAAATGGCAAAGAGAGTTCATCTCTTTGACTGGCATAAAGAACATGCAAAGAAAATTGAAGAATTTGCAGGTTGGGAGATGCCAATATGGTATTCTAGCATAAAAGAAGAACACTTAGCTGTGAGGAATGCAGTTGGCGTGTTTGACGTTTCTCATATGGGAGAGATAGTATTCAAAGGAAAGGATGCCCTTAAGTTCCTGCAGTACGTAACCACTAATGATATAAGCAAGCCTCCGGCCATAAGTGGAACTTACACATTGGTTCTGAATGAAAGGGGAGCAATAAAGGACGAAACTCTTGTATTCAACATGGGCAATAACGAGTACTTCATGGTATGCGACTCCGATGCATTTGAAAAGCTGTACGCTTGGTTCACGTACCTAAAGAAGACGATAGAGCAGTTCACAAAGCTTGACCTTGAGATTGAACTAAAAACTTATGATATTGCGATGTTCGCTGTTCAGGGGCCAAAAGCAAGAGACTTAGCTCAAGACTTGTTTGGGATAGATATAAACGAGATGTGGTGGTTCCAGGCTAGATGGGTTGAACTCGATGGAATAAAGATGCTCCTCTCGAGGAGCGGCTACACCGGCGAGAATGGCTTTGAGGTCTACATAGAGGACGCGAACCCCTACCACCCAGATGAAAGCAAGAGAGGAGAACCTGAGAAAGCCCTTCACGTGTGGGAGAGAATTCTCGAAGAGGGAAAGAAGTACGGGATAAAGCCCGCTGGCCTAGGTGCAAGGGATACGCTCAGACTAGAGGCTGGTTACACCCTCTATGGAAATGAAACCAAGGAGCTCCAGTTATTGAGTACTGACATTGACGAGGTAACACCCCTCCAAGCAAACCTTGAGTTCGCGATCTACTGGGACAAAGACTTCATAGGAAAGGATGCCCTCCTTAAGCAGAAGGAGCGTGGCCTAGGCAGGAAGATGATCCACTTCAAGATGATTGAGAAGGGAATTCCAAGGGAAGGCTACAAGGTTTACGCAAACGGCGAGCTCATAGGTGAAGTCACAAGCGGAACACTGTCCCCACTCCTCGGCATAGGAATCGGAATAGCATTCGTTAAAGAGGAATATGCAAAGCCGGGAATTGAAATTGAAGTTGATATTAGAGGGCGGAAGAAGAGGGCCATCACAGTAACCCCACCATTCTATGACCCGAAGAAGTACGGCTTGTTCAGGGAGACATGAAGGATACTCCTTTCCATTTTACTTTTGGTGATTTCATGAAGTCGTGCAGAACGTGCAGGTGTTGAGTACATAGATTCTTCCATTCTACAAGAAGCATACGAAAACCGTCAGAACCTCTGATCATTATGAGGGCTGGAAAGCCTTTATATGAACTCGGAAACCATAGAAAAGGTGGTGCAATAAATTTTATACCTTCTTTTCCAATATACATTCGGTGGTATCTATTGGACATGGTGGAGGGGCTTTTAGATGGGGTGAAATATGGAGAGGTTGTCCTAATAAAGTACCCACCTTCCTACGTTCCTGAGTTTACAATTCTTCATATAGCTGAGTACGCGAAATCAAGGGGAATTCCAGTGATTATAGATGACAATTTTGATGCATTTCCTATCGTAGTTTCTCACCTTGAAGCCCTTGGAATAAGCTTTGACCTTAACAGCATCTACGTTGTAAAAACCGGCGGGAATATAAACGTCGGGAACCTCATCGCAAAAATAAAATACCATCCAGATCCGAGAGTTTACCTTAAGGAATACAGGGAAACCATGAAGAGAGTTTCCTTAAAATTTAAGGAGTGCATAACAATATCCATAGGTATAGAGTCAGTCCTCAGCAGACTAACGACCCCTCAGGAACTCTACCTAGCAATATTTGAAATCCAAAAGGCCCTGGAGAATAAAAATAGAAAATCAGTATACCTGGTCAATGGGAAGATATTCAACGCACTCCCAAGCATAGCAAGGGTAGAGCTGAGCAGAATAGCAAGTACAATAGTAAATACGAAGCCCTATCCCACAGGAGCCCACCTGTACATACTCAAGAGCTCAAATCCTGAACTAGTCGGTAAGGAGATAACTGTTGAAGTTGGTGGCAAACAATGAAGTTCGGGTTACTTTGGGAGGTCATCAGAGATAAGAAATTCGGAGAAACCGTGATAGTTGAAAACCAAGCATCTTTAGGGATTGAAGCCCTTCTACTCTCCCTAATTGAGTACTCGAGGGCTAACAATACTCCTTTATTAATAGAAGATATACTGGATACATTCCCTATATACGCCAGGCACCTCGAGCTAATCTTAGGTAACCTCAACCTTGGGAATTCAAGGATATTGAAGATAGGGGGTTCAGATGACATTGGAAAGATAGCCGAAAAGCTGAAGTTCGAAACTGATCTAAGGGTATACCTGAGCAGATACAAGAAGGCGTTTTATTCCATCTCTCCCAACGAAAACTTCATAGATTTAGTGTTTGGCCTAGATAGGCTTTTTGCTTTAAATGATACTCCAATGGGAACCTCCGAACTCATAAATTCTATAAAAACGTATATAACCAACAAAAACAGGCTTGCCTTCTACTTCTTTGAGCTTGATCTCATGGAAAGCCTTTCAACGAGGCCCATGCCTCTGATAGAGGAGCTAGCAACATCAGTTATTAGGATAACACAGGACAGGGACACGATAGTTTTCACGATGATAAAGGATTCCTGGGCACCAAAGGCCAAGATGAAGGAAGTTAGAATTTCCATAAGGGATATCCTAGGGGGATGAAACATGAAGAAGGCAGTTTTTCTGATTTTATTATTGCCTATTATACTCTTGTCTGGTTGTTTGGAGGAGAAAAGTAGCTTAAAGTTTTCGATTTCCTCTGTCTTCCAGGAAGATAGCCCAATTCCGAAGAAGTATACATGTGATGGTATAAATATTAATCCTCCACTCTATATCTCAAATATCCCAGAGAACGCAAAATCCCTTGCCATAATTGTCGATGATCCTGATGCTCCTGGGGGAACTTTTACTCATTGGATCGCCTGGAACATTCCTCCCGTTAAGGAGATCCCTGAGGGTATCCCCAAGAAGGGTAAGGTAGAGTCCCCAGTAAAGATGATTCAAGGCATTAATGACTTTGGAAGGATCGGATATGATGGCCCATGTCCTCCCCCAGGGCATGGAGTTCACCACTATCATTTCAAGGTCTACGCCCTTGACATAACGCTGAATTTGACCCCAAGATCTACAAGAAGGGATCTTGAAGAGGCGATGAAGGGGCATATTATAGCTGAAGCCGAGCTAGTTGGAACTTATGAGCGCTGATCATTATTCCCGCTCCTTTTATAACTAAGTTTTAGAATTCAACAAAAAGGTTATAAAATCCCAAAGTTAGGGATTTTTGGTGAGCCTAATGATAACCGAGAGGCTCAGGAAGGAAGCCGATGTTATATGGGGAAGGATTTTTGAGCATCCCTTTGTCGTTCACCTTTATAGAGGAGATTTGCCAATCGAGAAATTCAAGTTCTATGTTCTTCAGGACTTCAACTATCTCGTGGGCCTAACAAGAGCTCTCTCAGTTATAGCATCCAAAGCTGAATACCCAATAATGGCCGAGATCATTGAACTGGCAAGGGAGGAGATAACTACGGAAATGAAGAACTATGAGGGGTTGCTTAACAGACTAGGATTCACGCTTGAAGATGCCATAAAAACCGAACCAACCTTAGTAAACTCCGCCTACATGGACTTTATGCTCTCTACAGCGTACAGGGGGAACTGGGTGGAAGGGTTGACTGCGTTGTTGCCGTGCTTCTGGAGCTACGCCGAGATAGCGGAGTACCACAAGGATGCTCTTGAGAACAACGAAAACGAAATTTACAGAGAGTGGGCCCAGGTTTATCTTAGCGACGAATACTTGGGACTAGTTAAAAGGCTGAGGAACCTCATAGATGATAATCCTGGGGACTACGAGAGGATGAGGAGGATATTCATGACGGGAAGCAAGTTTGAGCTGGCATTCTGGGAAATGGCATGGAGGGGTGGAGATGTTTTCTGAGGAACTTCTAAGGGAGGCAAGATCCATTTGGAACGAATTCTTACCACACGATTTCCTCGTTAAGATGGCAGAAAATAGGCTTCCCCAGGAAAACTTTGCTAGATGGCTCGTAAACGACTACTACTTCGTTAAGAACGCGTTGAGGTTCATGGCCCTATTAATGGCCAAAGCCCCCGACGATCTCCTCCAATTTTTCGCAGAGTCAATCTACTACATCTCAAAGGAGCTTGAGATGTTCGAATCAAAGGCTAGTGAACTTGGCATCTCCCTAAAAGGAGAAATCGACTGGAGGGCAAAGGCCTACGTAAATTACCTCCTGAACGTTGCAAGCTTGAGAAGCTTCTTGGAGGGATTTACGGCATTTTACTGCGAAGAGAAGGCTTATTATGAGGCGTGGTCCTGGGTTAAGAGCCATCAAAAAGACAAGAGCCCATACCAGGAGTTTATAGACCATTGGAGCTCTGAGGAATTCGGGGAATATGTAAAGAGACTTGAATCGATACTTAACAAGCTTGCCGAGGAGCATGGGGAGCTCGAGAAAAGGAGAGCTAGGGAGGTATTTCTTGAGGTTTCAAAGTTTGAATTACTGTTCTGGGACATTGGAGGTGAGTTAGAATGGAGGAGATAAAGCCAGTTAAGGATAAAATATTTGATTTTTGGAGTAACTTCTCAATATGGTTTGGGGCGGATTTTGGAATAGCGGTGATATGGGCTGGAGCACTGTTAACCCCTTACCTTTCGCTTAAGCAGGCCCTTCTCGTGATAATAATTGGACATCTCTTAGGTAACGCCGTTATGAGCTTAATAGCTGTGGAGGGTCAGGAAACTGGACTGCCTACCATGGTTTTATCAAGGGGCCCCCTTGGGGGAAGAGGCTCAGTGTTACCATCGATTCTCAACTACCTCCAGCTCATGGGTTGGACCGCTATAATGTTACTCGTAGGTGCTAAAGCCCTAGATACTATATTCCCAGGAACGTACTCCGCCTGGGTGCTCATCCTGGGCGTTCTTGTCACAGTATGGACGCTCGTTGGGCCAGAGAACTGGAGGTGGCTGGAAAAGATATCAGTGGTGCTCTTGGGGGTTCTCAGCGTCTGGCTACTGTACGTGATATTCTCCCGATACTCCTTTTCAGAGCTCTGGAATAAGCCCGGAGAAGGGGGTTTACCTCTCCTCATAGCTTTAGACTTGGTAATCGCAATGCCCCTGAGCTGGGCTCCAACGATAGCTGACTATGCAAGATTCGCGAGGACGAAGGAAGATGCCGCCTGGGGGACTTACTTAGGCCACTTGGCAGGTTCAGCGTTCTGTTACTTCCTAGGTGCATTGAGCAACGTCGCAATTAAACAGCCAGATCCCATAAGCATAATAGCTGCATACGGCCTTGGAATACCGGCGATGCTAATAGTCCTAGTTTCAACGCTCAACACAACATTCATGGACATTTATTCTGCCTCAATAACGTGGAAGAACATCAATCCAAGGGCGAATGCCAAGCTACATGTCGTGCTTGTTGGGGCCGTGGGAACGGTTTTAGCCTTGATATTCCCGGTAGATAAGTATGAGGCGTTCCTACTGCTAATAGGCGGAGCCTTCGTGCCACTAGCCGCGATAATGATAACAGACTACTTCTTAATCAAGAAGAAGTACGATGCAGATAAGCTTCTCTCCGACGAATCGGTAAAGACTTCAGGCGTTATTGCATGGATTATTGGATTCTTCCTGTACCTAGGCCTGACAATAGAGAGCTCAATGGGAATTCACGTTCCTGGGCTTAGCTCAATTGGAAACCAAGTCGGAGCGAGCATTCCCGTATTCGTAACCTCGGCAGTTCTCTACTACATCCTTGAGAGGTGGTTGAGGTGATAGGGGAAGCATTAAAGCTCGTGAGGGAGAAGAGGCCCCTAGTTCATAACATAACTAACTTCGTTGTCATGAACTCAACTGCGAATGCACTTTTGGCCATAGGAGCATCTCCCGTAATGGCTCATGCCCAGGAAGAGCTCGAGGAAATTATTAGAATTGCAGATTCCATAGTTATAAACATAGGAACCCTTGACAGGTTCTGGATAGACTCGATGGTCAAGGCCACCAAAGTAGCTAATGACCTCGATAAGCCTATAGTTTTAGATCCCGTGGGGGCTGGGGCAACAAGGCTGAGGACGGAAACTGCCCTAAAGATACTCGAGTTGGGTGTTACCGTTCTAAGGGGAAATTTTGGCGAAGTATCAGCACTCCTTGGAGAGCACGGCAAGACTAGAGGAGTTGATTCTGCCGAGTACAGCGAGGAGAAGGCTAAGGAACTGGCACTTAAAGCGGCAGAGGAGTTTTCAACGGTAGTTGCCATAACTGGAAAAGTTGACTACATAAGTGACGGAAAAAGGGTGTATGCTGTTTACAACGGTCACGAAATGCTAAGCAGAGTCACGGGAACAGGTTGCATGGTGTCGGCAATTACGGGGGCATTCATAGCTGTCGTTGAGCCTCTTGTTGGGGCTGTAAGTGCTCTAGCAACTTTTGGAATTGCAGCCGAGAAAGCTTATGAAGAAGCCAAGGCCCCAGGAAGCTTCCATATAAAGCTTTACGACTGGCTCTATCTATTGAGGCCTGAAGATGCGGATAAGCTAGCAAAGGTGAGGGAAGTTGAGCTTTAAGAGGTACCTCAAGCTCTACGTTATAACGGACAGAAGGCTTAAGCCCGAAGTTGAATCAGTCAGGCAGGCATTGGAGGGAGGGGCCACCGCTATCCAGATGAGGATAAAGGATGCTTCAACGAGGGAGATGTACGAAATAGGGAGAGAGCTCAGGAAGTTGACGAACGAATACGATGCCCTATTCTTCGTCGATGATAGGATTGACGTTGCCTTAGCTGTAAACGCTGATGGAGTTCAGCTTGGCCCTAAGGATATGCCAATTGAAGTTGCCAAGGAGATTGCCCCTAACCTTCTAATTGGGGCCTCCGTGTATTCCTTAGAGGAGGCCCTAGATGCCGAGGCTAAAGGGGCGGACTACCTGGGGGCTGGCTCGGTTTTTCCGACTAAGACTAAAAGTGATGCGAGAGTCATTGGACTTGAGGGCCTGAGAAGAATTGTGGAGAGTGTTTCCATTCCAGTAGTGGCTATCGGTGGGATAAACAGGGAGAACGCACGTAAAGTCTTGAAAACCGGGGTGGATGGAATAGCGGTTATATCGGCCGTTATGGAGGCTGATGATGTTAAGAGGGCAACTGAGGAGTTAAGAAAAATCGTAGAGGAGGTGTTAGGATGAGGTTCGTTAAGACCGCGTTAACAATTGCCGGTAGCGACAGCGGGGGAGGGGCAGGAATCGAAGCCGATCTGAAGACATTCACGGCATTCGGCGTTCACGGATTGGTTGCAATAACCTCAGTCACCGCCCAGAACACAACCTCGGTAACAGCCATCCACGACATACCTCCCGAGGTCGTTGCGGAGCAGATAAAAGCGGTTGCGGAAGATATAGGGGTTGACGCTGCAAAGACTGGAATGTTAAGCAATGCGGAGATAATAAAGGCCGTTGCAAAGACCGTGGAAAAGTACGAGTTTCCATTAGTTGTTGATCCTGTGATGATAGCCAAGAGCGGAGCTCCTCTCCTGAGGGAAGATGCCATTGATGCCTTGGTCAAGTATATCCTTCCGCTGGCTACCCTAGTAACGCCAAACAGGTTCGAAGCTGAGAAGCTCAGTGAAATGGAGATAAAAACCGTGGAGGATGCGAGAAAGGCAGCAAAGAAAATAGCAGAAGAAACTGGAGCGAAAGCGGTAATTGTAAAGGGTGGCCACTTGTCTGGAGACTATGCGGTAGACGTTCTGTACCACAACGGCACCTTTAAGGAGTACAGAGCCCCCAGGGTAGAAGGTTGTACACACGGGACCGGCTGCTCCTTCTCGGCCGCAATAACAGCCAATCTCGCCAAGGGGCTTGGGCTGGAGGATGCGATAGGAGTGGCAAAGAAATTCATAACCCTAGGAATTGCCACCGGTCATAGAATAGGCCACGGTCACTGTCCCGTAAACCAGTCCGCGTGGATAGAGATTCCCGCTGAAAAGTGGAGAATTTACGAGGAATTAAGCAGTGCCGTGAGGAAGTTTGAGAGCATGAACCCTGTTCATCTTGTCCCAGAGGTTGGCACGAACTTCGTCTACTCCCTACCGCTTCCCTACGCTAGAACCACCGAAGATGTTGCCGGGGTCAAAGGCAGGATAGTGAGGTACGGAAACTCGGTTAAGGCGGTAGGCCCAGTAGAATTCGGGGCAAGTGATCACCTAGCTAGAGCCGTTCTCACGTACATGAAGTTCTACCCAGAGTACAGGAGTGCGATAAATGTGAAGTACAGCGAGGAGACAATTGAGATCGCCAAGGAGCAGGGGCTTGAGGTTTCCTTCTACGACAGAAGGGAGGAGCCAATAGAGGTTAAAGAGAAGGAAGGAGCCACGATACCCTGGGGCATTGAAACTGCGATAAAGAGGGCAAAGAGTAGGCCAGATGTAATATACCACTTAGGCGACATAGGAAAGGAGCCAATGATTATTATCTTTGGAAGGAACCCCTGGGAAGTTCTCGAAAAAATCAGACTTATTATTTGATAAATTTTTTGATTAATTCTTCTGCTACGGGGGATCTAGGGATGATCTTTCATACCTTAAGTCTTTAACCCTATACAGAGTAACTTCAAGTAGCACCATCAGCCCCATATAAGGTAGGTAAATAGAGAAAGACAGTTTTAATATGTATAGTAAGAGAAAATTCCAGAAGAGGAATACTGCTGTAGTGGTAGTTTTCATCTTATATAGACTGAACATGGCAATTAAAACCGGTATTCCAAGCGCTACCACTAGGATATCTCTTCCAAACAATTGAATAGCAGACAAATATAATCTCATTTTTCTGCACTTTACCTTATCTTTGAAAGATAGGATGGATATAATTGAGAAAATTAGGAAAAAAATAGAACAGAGACTAAAAATCACTCATCATCCCCTTAGGAGATCCAAAAAGATAAAATACAAGGGTAGCTACAAAGAGCGTAAAATTTGCAAAAAATAGTGAGCTAGATATAACAAGGCCTCTGACAAAACTTTTCTTTTCAAGTACTCCATTTATAATGCTCCTAGAATTAAGAGGAGAATAAATAGAAGGGCCATGAATAGGAGTTTAAGATACGTTATTCCTGAACTTCTAACGTATATGCTAAATGTGAAATAGTTTACTTATTACCATACATTGAAATGAAGAAGGTCATCCCAGGCTAATCTGTCATCTTTAGACTTAACTATGACAATATTTTCCATTTTTCTTCCATTAACTGCAAAGAGTTCTATAACTGCTTCTCCACTTCCTTCAACTAGGCATTCTATCTGCTCGCCCTCATTTCTACTTGGACACACAATCTTAAATTCTTCTCCTAAAACGGGAATTAATGCCATCTGGAGTATTAAAATTATAATTAGAACTCCAATTCTCCTCATCTAGTCTCATCTCCTTAATTATTTTGTCAAATCTTTCAATAAGCTCTTGAGCTGTAGGAGGAGGCCCCAAAACAGAACTCCTACTACTATCCTGAATATTGGCGATTAAGTCTTCGGTTAAATTTTCAAAGCTAAGTTCAATTTCATTCCTACTATTCACTTCAGATAAAAGTAGGGCATAGTAAAATGCAACCAAAACTAAGAGAAGGAATATAGGAGGATCTCCTGGAAACATTGCATATAAAATAAAAGGCCACGCAAGGGTTGATATTATCCCTCCTATTGCTACTTCCCGATTAATGCTCTCCAGCTTGTCAAGTATGTACGCCAGAATGAATCCAAGGAGGGAGAGTATGAAAAGAGGAGTGCTCTCCAAAATTAAGCTAGGTAAGAATAATGAAGCTGGCAACCACTCTATTCCAGTAATTTCTGCAAGCTTTCTTTTCTTGAGTTCTTTTTTGTTCGGATAAAGGTTAAAAATTGAGACTAAAAGGAGAACTATTGATATAGAAAGAGCAAAATCTTCATCTTCTCTCCCAGGAGTGCCCATAAGGTAAAAAAGAAAGGCACTAAATGGGAAAGACAGCCATATGTACCCAATTATGGAAGAAAAATATTGAAGCCTATTATGCCTCCCCGTTAAATGTTTGTCTCCTTTATTATTGCCTTTTATTGTGCCTATTAGCACTATGAGGCCATAGATTAATCCAACTACTAAAATAATAACAATTGCTTCCTTCAAATATGGCTCGACACTTCCCTTAATGATTATGTTAACGCTTGCTGTTTCATTATTTATCCTGAAAGTTAATCTGAAATTCTTATTGTAAAACGCCCATTTGTAACCTTCAAATACAGTCGATGAAGCGTATGAGTATATTAAATTATTAGGACTTATTTCTACCAGAAGGGGAGGCTCAAGCTTGATATCCCTCTCCCCAATTATTGACGCTAGAACTTCTTTGTTCTCTTTTTTTAAGAATATTGGAATATACCTAACTGGCACTTCATTTATCCTAATTAGCTCAAACCTTTCGATTTTACCTTCACCCTGTATAGTGCACACGATATCTTTACCTATATCAACTTCCTTAGGGCATACTACTTTATATCCTGCTACTATATTTGAGGATAGTAAAATTGTAAATACAAGGGCTACTACTATTATATCTCTCATCAGGATAATATTAAAATCATAGAAAAATATAAGCTTTACTAATGTGATCCATAAATATCGTTTATTGCCATAAGGAATTCGCTGGCCTTGACGACGTCTCTAACATCAATCCTTTCAAATTTAGTGTGCGAAATATCTAGGTTTCCTGGGCCAAACACTATCGTCTTAGTCCCGTTGTACGTGAAGTTTATCGCATCGGTCCAGCTCCTCATTGCCCCGAACTCATCGAGGCCAACGACATCCATCGCCTGCTTTGCTATCTGAACTATTTCCTCGTCCTCGCTAAGCTCATAACCATCCCATATCTCCGTGTACTCGTACTTCAGCGTGTACTCATCGAGAATAGGATCAATTAGGTCTAGGACATCCTCAACTTCCTGATCCGGCAGAAGCCTCGCCTCGAGCCTTCCCCTACATAACGCGGGGATTAAGTAGTAGGGGTTCTCACATATCAGCTCCTGTATCCCTATGTGTGGATCGAAGTACTTCCCCTTCACCTTAAAGGGTTCGAGTTCCTTAAGCTTCTGCAACATCTCGAATACCTGCTCAATAGCGTTCACGCCGCTCTCGGGGCACGCTCCATGCGCTTCCTTTCCATCAACTTCAAAGTACGCCTCTATGTTCCCTGCATGGGCTATGTGAACCTCAAGATCTGTAGGCTCAAGGACTACAGCCATCTTTGGCTTGTAGCGCTCCATGAATAAAGCAGAGCCCCTTCCTCCTTTCTCCTCGTCGCTAACGAAAACTATTCCAACGTTCAAATCCCTGCCTTCCTTTTTTAGTTGCTCAAGCATTAGGAGAATTGAGGCTATTCCACCCTTTATGTCGCTCGCTCCCGTTCCGTAGACTATGTTCCCCCTCACGAATGGCTCCACCCTGGGTTCTATTGTGTCCATGTGAACTTCGAAGAATAACTCTGCTTCTGGGTTAACGACCAGATCAATTATCTCGCCGTCGCTCTCTATATGAACGTCATAGTCAAGCTTGTGAAGGAATTCCATTATGTAGAGGGCTATCCTGTCCTCTCTCCCCGAAGGAGAGGGTATCTTGAGGAGTTGGAGAAGTATCTCCTTCGCTCTTTCCGTCTTCATTAGGCTCACCTAACTCTCCTTTACCCTATCGTTTAATAATCTTTGGGAGGGCCTCTGGCTCCTCCCCCCACAACCTCATCAAATCGGGGAGTGCCCACCTTCGTCATCGGCCCGGAAAGTGATATTAAGGAAAGTTCAAAATCCTTTTGGGATGGTTATGATATTCGTTGGAACGTGTGGCTTTTGCGAGAGGCAGGAAAAGTACTTCCAAGACTTCAAAACTGTGGAGATACAGCAAACCTTTTACAGGATACTCCAAGACAAGACGCTCGAGAGGTGGAGGAAGAAGGCCCCGGAGGATTTTGTATTCTCGATTAAGGCATTTCAGGGGATCACGCATCCCCCTAATAGTCCGACTTGGAGGAGGAGCAACGTTAGACCTAGTAAGAACGTTGGCCTGCTTAGGCCCACTTCCGAAGTCCTGCACTACTGGAGGATAACACTACATGAAGCAAAGCTACTTAACGCCAGATTCATCTTAATTCAGCTCCCCAGGAGCTTTAAAGAGAGTGATGAGAGCTTTGCCAACGCCGAGAAGTTCTTCTCAAAGATAGAAAGGGATGTTGAGATAGCGGTCGAGCTGAGGGGATGGAGCGAAACGGGGAGGAAGAGGTTCGTTAGGGAGTTTGGTGTTATTGACGTTGTAGATCCCCTAGTTGCCGTCCCCCTCCACCGCAGGGATGTAAACTATTATAGGCTCCACGGTAGGTACGAGAACGGCAGGATAATTTATTCGCATAGGTACAGCGATGAAGAGCTTAGGAAAATAAGGGACAAAGTTCTTGCTTTCCATGTTGAGGAAAGCTTCGTGTACTTCAACAATTCAAATATGTGTGAGGATGCAATGAGGTTTAAGAGGGAGCTCGGCGATGGGCCAGCCTCATCACCACCTCAGCGGGGCTAATCCCTTCATCACTGCTCCAATATACCCACGTCGAATTCAACTCCATTGATGAACAATTTAAACTTTTTAGCCTCCCTGGGGATGGCATTTCCATTAATTCCCTTTCTCCTCGCCTTGAAGAGCTCGATGGCAACCTGAGGGAAGAGGCAGTAAGTTAGCACATCCTCCTCACACTCGCTCTCCCTTATGAACCCCATTTTGATCAGCTTCCTCTTGCACTCTTCCAACCCCTTATCCTCCTCCCTAACTCCTTCATCTTTAACCCTTTCCAGTAGATCTTTCCTGATCTCGGCCGGAGGCTTGCCGTACTTACCCAGGAGGTATGCCTTGACCTCCTTGGTTAGCATTCTGTACCTCCCAAAGAGAACGTTTAACACCGCCTGGGTTCCAACTATCTGGCTTGCGGGAGTAACCAGCGGAGGCCATCCTAAGTCTTCCCTAACCCTGGGTATCTCTTCCAGCACTTCATTTAGCTTGTCTAGAGCATTCATTTCCCTGAGCTGGGCAATCAAATTTGACATCATGCCCCCAGGAACTTGATAGGTCAGAACTTCGGGATTTACTTGTAAAACTTTCTTGCTCAGCAGACACGAATACTTCTCCTCCAGGATTTTCTCTAGATACTTTGAAACGCTCCTAATGATGTCAAGATTCAAGTTTGGCCTGTCTTTTTCTGGAAGGACGTGATAGATTGTTTGAATCCCAGGTTGGGCGGTTCCAAACGCTAGGGGACTTATTGAAGTATCGATAAAATCGGCCCCTGCCTCCACCGCCTTGAGGTACGTTGCCACTGCCATGCCGGTAGTTGAGTGGGTGTGAACGTTCACTGGAACTCCATAGCTCAGCTCAGCTTTATTCCCCTAACGAGATTGTATGCCATCTGGGGAGCTAAGAGGCCCGCCATGTCCTTTATGGTTATTACATCAACATCTAGCCCTATAAGCTCCTCGGCCTTCTGCAGATAGTATTCGAGAGTGAATACGGGCCCAGTAGTATAGGCTATAACTCCCTGAACCTCTGCACCGACACTTTTGGCGGTCTTTATGGCAAGCTCCATGTTCCTCACGTCGTTAAGTGCATCAAAAATCCTGAAGATATCTATCCCATTTTCGTACGCCTTCTCGATGAACTTCATGATAACTTCATCTGGATAGTGTTTGTAGCCGACGAGGTTCTTTCCCCTAAGTAGCATCTGTAACTTTGTCTTCCTTATCCTCTCCCTTAAAGCCCTGAGCCTCTCCCAGGGATCCTCCTTTAAATAGCGAATACAAACATCGAAAGTCGCCCCTCCCCAGACCTCCATCGAGTAGAAGCCTATCTTATCCATATCTTCGGCGATTAGAAGCATGTCCTCAGTTTTCAATCTAGTTGCAAGAAGGGACTGGTGGGCATCCCTAAACGTTGTGTCGATTATTTGAACCATCGACGATCACCGTTAGTAGCTTCGTCAAATGCTTAAAAAATTATGGGCTAACAGAATAGGACAGTGATCAAATGTATACCCTTATTCAGGCAGGATAATTGTCAGGACTTCGATATCCTTTTAAGAGGTAACTTTAATTAACTCCAGGTGGTTGTATGGTGGAATTCCTCAGGTTGTTAAATGAGGGATGGGAGTATACATTGAGAAATCCTGGGATAATGGTGATCCCAGTCATTGCCAGCATTATTTCCCTTGATAGTGTTGTTAGGGTTGTGAATTTTCATGGAAATTATGTGGGAATTAGGATAACGCTCCCCGAGGCCCTTCCAACGCTTTGGTCATTCGTTTCTCCTCCAGGAGGTGGTCTTTCTACTCCCCTTTCCCTCCTTTTTGGACTACTCGTTGCGGTAATCTCAGCTTACCTCTCGGCCGGATTCTTGGGATCGATAAACGGGAATGAGTTTTCATGGGATGGCTTCCTTAACACGGCTAACAGATATTTCCTGGAGTTCTTGAAGTTTGGCCTCCTCCTCTTTCTGGTCTCGCTTGGAGTCGGAACCTTGGTATTCCTCGGTCCCCCAGGGCTTATATTTGCATTTGCCGTTGTCATTGGCATTGGCTATTTCCTTTATGCCACGCCGTACCTTATTATTCTGCAGGGTGTAAAGGCCGAGGAGGCCATTGGAAAAAGCCTGAACTTGGCCCTGAGTGGAGGAGAGTATCTAGAGTACGCCGTGAAATATGGAGGCTTAACTTTACTCCTCTCAATTCCGATGACACTAATAACGGTCAACCTAAAGGTCGTGGGACTGCTCCTTGGACTCCTAATCGTTGCACCGCTGGCCGTCATGCTTTCTCGTGCGACCTTGGTTTTCTTTAAAGATTTAAGTCCCCAGGGTTAGTGATACCCGGTGGTGGGATGATAGAGAGGATAAGGTTAAGAGAGGAACTCTCAGAGGAGGATCTCGCTAAAGTAGTAAGGGCAATTGAAAAGTTAAAGCGAAAGTTCTCTGGGGCCCTAACTCGAAAAACTAAAACCGGGGAAAAGGTGAGCTTTATAGATGTCGACATATGTGGGGGTATTAATTTTGATGTGATTTATGGGAGAAGAAACGGAGTTCCCTTCGTTGCCGTTGAGATGGAGGGCAGAAAAGCTGTCATGGCCTTTGGAATTATGAGGTTCCTTCTAGAAGAGGCAGGGCTCTCCTATGCTCCAGAATGCGATGGTAGTAGTGCATATAAAGAACTTAAGAGGAAAATGAAAGCAAAGAACCTCTTGGACTTTTTGGGATAGGTATATTAAAGGGATTACATGATTTTGGTGGGGGTTAAAAATGGGAAAGGCTGAAGCAATCATGCTGGCGTTCTTACTTATATTTTCTTCGTTAGGCTGTATATCCTCAACGCAAACATCTTTTAACTCGCATGTACCGACATCCGCATCTCCCCAAAACTCCAACACAACAACCCCATCAACAGATTCTTCCCTTCAAAGTACAACCCCATCCCAAACTTCAGGGACAATTACAAGTACTTCAGAAAGTTGGCTTGAAGGCCTAGACAAGTCAAAGTTCCACTTCTACATCTACGGTCTAGACACCTGCCCCCATTGTCAGAGGATGAAAAAGTTACTGCCTGAGTACTTTGGTGATAATAGTGTGACATTTTATGAAGTTCGTAGTAGTGAAAAGAACCTTCAGCTCTATTACAACTTCTCTCGCTTGATTGGTGTTCAGGGGGTTCCTTTAGTCGGAATATTCTATGATGGCAAGCTGTACGCGATAATTGAGGGGGAGATAGAGCCAAGGCTAATTCCAAAGCTTGTAAAGGAGGCTATGAAAAATAAAGGCGTAATCTTGATAATAAGTGCTGGCCAGTACATCCTGCCATTTAATAATACAAAGGCCGTTAACGCCATTAACAACTTGACTCAATGGTTCAAAGAGGGAGTTCCTGAGTCATGATGGACATAGTTGTCCAAAAATATTAATTAACCCCTTTTCAAATTATTATTTGGTGTTCTGCATGCATCCAAAGGAGTTTGTGTATAAAGTTTTGGCCACAAAGAAGAAGGCCGTAAGCTTAAAGAAACTGAGTTCTGAACTTGAAACTTCTATGCCAAAACTTCTTCAAACCCTTAAACAGCTCGAAGATGATGGTCTCGTTGAAATCTCATACAAAAGTGAGATCATAGTTAAGGCTAAAACCCTTGAGGATTACACAAGTTGACCTTAAGTCTTATTAATTTATTTCCCTTTTCTTAACTTGGGCTCTATAAACTATATAGAATATATAGGTGAAGCTGATGGGGCTACTAGTTTCGCTGATAGCAGTGACGTTCTATCTCGCATGGAACATAGGAGCAAATGGTTCGGCAAATGTAATGGGGACTTCAGTAGGTTCGGGGGTCTTGAGCTTTAGACAGGCAACACTAGTAATCATAATTTTCACAACCTTGGGAGCATATCTTAGAGGAGATAAGGTTATGGAAACCGTCAGAAGAGGAATAGTTCAATTAACTCCCGAAATCGCCCTTATAGTTTTATTAACCGCGGGCCTAATTATGACGCTTGCAACTATCAGGGGATTACCAGTATCCACGGCCCAAGCAGTAATTGGTAGCTCCATTGGGATTGCTATCCCCCTAGGCTTATCAATCAACTGGCAAACCCTTTTAAAGGTCATTGTAGCATGGGTAGCATCACCAATATTGGCGGGAGTTTTCGGTTTTCTATTATTTAAAATGTACTCAAGGGTTTTTAGAAGAATAAAGAGCATCAGGAAGCTTGAAATTGTATACAAGTGGGTGGCCATAACTGGAGGGGCCTATATGGCATTCAACCTGGGAGCTAATGAAGTTGCTAATGCTGTCGGCCCTCTTTTAGTAGTAGATTTATTCAACCCTAGGATAGCTGGAGTTTTTGGAGCACTGAGTCTCTCCTTAGGCACGATTACTTTCAGTTATGGAGTTATGAATACTGTAGGTAAAAAGATAGCAAGTCTAGACCCAGTTACCGCATTCTCTGCTCAATTTGGTTCTGCAATGTCTGTGAGCCTCGCCAACTTCTTTGGGCTTCCGGTGAGTTCAGGCCAAGCAATAATTGGTGGAATAATTGGGGTTAGTCTGAGTGCTAAAGAGAAAATCAAAAAGGATACTGCTATTGATATCCTTATCGGCTGGACTCTTACACCCATCCTGGGTATTGTCCTCGCATATGCCCTGACCCTTCTGTTCCTCCATTTCAAGCTAATCTCTTGACCTCAACTCCCAACTTAGTTAGATGCCTTATCATCCCAGTCTGGATATAGGCCTTTATTCTCGCTCCCTCACTGTAGTCTATATCAAGTAGCTCCCCAACGGAGTGAATTATTGCTATAACCCTGCCGATTTTCTCTGGATCTTTGACGGTGATCTCAAACTCCTGAAACTTTGGAGAAAGCGCTATTGCCTTTTCTATTGCACTGTACAGCTCTTTAAGCTTTTTCTCTTTTGCAGAGATCTTGACAACATCTATTAAGTTTGTCCTCCCATTTACGATCTCTCTAAGCAGGAGAGCTTTTTCTTCGGCGTCTTTCTCTGGAATTAAATCCGTCTTATTCAACGCAACTATCATGGGTCTGTCTAGTGCTTTAAGCTCCCTGAGGACGTCAAGGGAAGCAAAGAACTTCCTCCTAATTTCGGGCCACGGCTCGCTTGCGTCGAGAACCAGGACTATTATGTCAGCCTTAACTATCTCCTCAAGTGTTGAGTGAAATGCTTCAACGATGAAAGGTGGAAGGTTGTCAATAAAACCAACGGTGTCAGTTATAAGCAACGTCTTTCCGTTGACCTTAAACCTCCTCGTTGTCGTGTCTAGGGTGGTGAACATTTGGTTTTTGGCCTCTATGTTCTCTCCAGTTAGGGCATTTAAGAGTGTTGACTTTCCAGCATTCGTGTAACCGGCTAAGGCAACAAGGATGAATCCTTCTTCCTCTCTCTTCTTTCTTCTAATCTCTCTTTCGGCTCTTATCTTCTCGAGCTCCTCCCTTATCTTGCCCATTCTGTATCTGAGATGCTTGAGGTACTGATGAACCTGATACTCACCCATACCTCTGAATCCCGCTCTATCTCCCATCTTTATCCTTCTAATTGCCTCCTTTACAAGGGGAAGCTCGTACTGGAGATTCGCGAGCTCAATCTGGAGTTTTGCCTCCTTTGAATGGGCTCTCTTCTCAAATATCTCAAGAACGAGTTGCCACTTGTCAATTATATCCACTTTCAGTTCCTTCCAGAGATTGTAAGCTTGAGAAGGCGTTAATCGGTTAGCGAACACCACTTTGTCTGGCTTTAACTTCTCAATGAGCCTTTTTATCTCCTCAAGCTTACCCGGCCCAATATTGTAGCGTGGATGCTCCTCCCGTACCTGTTCAACTATCGTAAGAACTTCGTAACCAGCACTCCTTAAAAGCTCCTCGAACTCCTCTCTACTAACCCTCTCTCGCCTTGATTTCCTTACCACGCCGATAACTCTCATCAAAATTTAGGAGGATTTTAAGGTTTAAAGGTATTTCTACTCAGCTATTGGAGGTCTAGCTCTTCTAAGGAAAATCTCCTCCTTTTCCCTGGCCTCTTTAACTCTTATAAGTAGCTCCTCGATTTCCTGATCTTCATGCTTAATCTTTAATGTTGTAAGAATCCCCTCAAGAAACCCGTAAATTCCAGCCCTGGCGAAGTGTTCTCCCCTTGTCTTTTCCAGTCCTTGGTTCAATAACATGAACTTATCTATCGCCTCCACTAAATTCTCTTCTCCCAACCTCTCGCACAGGGATTTTACTTCTTTAACTAACTCCATCTCAACTCACCTTTCTGGCCCTTATAACAACGAAGCTACCCTCTCCATACCCCTCTTTTATCGGCTCCACCTCCCCTATCTCATCCAACTTGTGGAATAAAGTCTGAACAATCCTGTCAATGACGAATCCCTGTTTCTTCAATAGCTCAATTAGTTCCTGGGTTGAAAAGAACCTAGCTTCCCTATAGAATAAACTTTTATTCTTCTTCTCCTCGTATTCCTTGCCTATTGGACTTTCCCTGTCCACGAACCCTATGATAAGGTAGCCTCCAGGTTTCAGAACCCTATAAGCTTCTTCTATCGCCTTTTCAGGATCATCGACGAAGCATATCGTTGTGACCATGAGAATGCAGTCGAGGGAGGAATCTTCAAACGGCAAATCTTCAGCAACCCCAGGGATTATTTTTATTCCCCTCTTCTCCGCTACCTCTGCCATTTTCCTAGAGGGTTCAACACCCACCTTTATCCCCAGGGGAGCGGCAAACCTTCCCGTTCCCACCCCAACTTCAATGCATTCCCCTTCAGGAAGAACCTCTTTTACGGCATTGAGCTCGCTCAAATATGCTAACCTATTCCTCTCGAACCAGCTCTCGTACTTGTCCCTGTGTTTCTCAAATGGCTGAATCTTTGGCATGACTCAACCCTCCAGCTCGTCTTTAAACCTGTCCATATCAATCCCCTTTTCTAGGCCATAGATGTAAGCCAGAATCTTATTGTCAAGATTCCCATACCTCTCTCTCAACTTTTTCACTTCCTCGAGAACCTCAAGCTCGGTGACTCCTAGCTGTTTGGCTATATATTCCACCATCTCTCCAAAAACATCCCTCTTCCCTTCTTCCTCCTCAATTAAGTCGGTGTGAACGATAAGCCCTTCTGAGGTCTCCTCTACAACTCCCTCTTCTATGGCCTCGCTTATAAGTTGCTTAGCTTCACTAACCCCCATAATGCCAAGTTTAAACGTCAAGATGCCAACTAGCTCACTCTTGCTTTGGAATACTTCATCGCCCTTAAGCTTCACGGCCTCCAAAAGTGGCCTGTACTTGCCCAACCCCATCCCCAGGGATAAATCTCTTTTAAGGCAAAAAAGCTTTCTCTATCGGTGAGGTCTATGGAGCAGAGAACTCACAAACTCACGTCGAAGAGGCTAGTTGGGAAGCCTGTAAAGCTTGAGGAAGGCTACGCAGAGGTTGAGCTCGTGACGATAGATGAGATGAAGGTCGATGAGAAGGGCCTCGTGCATGGAGGCTTTACCTTCGGCCTAGCTGACTACGCTGCGATGTTGGCTGTAAATGAGCCTACGGTAGTCCTGGGGAAAGCGGAGGTCAGGTTCACGAAGCCGGTTAAGGTTGGTGATAAACTTCTCGCAAAGGCAAAAGTTGTTGAGGATCATGGAAGGAAGAAGATCGTCGAGGTGAAAGTTTACAGGGGAGACGAGATTGTGTTAGAAGGTAGATTTTATTGCTACGTCTTGGAGAAGCACGTGTTAGACCTTTGAAAGCTTCGAAACGAGCTCCACGTGAGGTGTGTGCGGAAACATGTCAAGCCCAATTATTTCCTCAATTCTGTAATTCTTTAATTGTTTTATATTTTGATTGAATGTTTTCGGGTTGCACGAGACGTAAATGAGCGTCTCAGGGCCCTCCCTGTCTAGCCTTTTTATCAGTTTTGGATGTAGGCCTGCCCTAGGAGGATCAACTATGACAGTGTCAAAGCCCTTAACTTCAACTTCCCTGTCCGTCGCGACGAAGAACTTTGCCTCAACACCGTTAATCTCTGCATTCTCCCTCGCCATCTCTATAGCGAACTCATTAGAGTCGAATCCCTTGACTTTAAAGCCCTTCCTTGCCAAGTATATTCCAAACGTTCCAACTCCAGAGTACATGTCCAGTATCTTTTCTCCATTAGCGAACTTAGCCACAATTTTGACGAGGTTAACTGCCTGATAGCTATTCGTCTGGAAGAAGGAGTTAGGATGGATCAGATACTTAACTCCATCAAGCTCCTCCGTAATAAACTTCTCCCCCCAGAACTCCTTAACGTCCCCATGGGATATATCACTCTTTGTCCTATTTACGCTCCAGTATATTGATGTTGCGAAGTCAAAATAGGGAGAAGGGTCGGGCAGTTTGCCTTCCTTGGTGACGAGGTTGACCATTACTTCTCCCGTAAACTTTCCCTCCCTAAGAACCATGTACCTCAAGAACCCCTTGTCCTCTCTGATTTTCCAAGTCTCTATCTTCTCTTCTTCAATGAACTCCTTCAGTCTCTTGATCGCTTTTTTCGATGTAGGGCCAAACACTGGACACTTCTCAATGTTCACTACACTCCACCACTTTCCTCTCTCCCTAAATCCTATCCCCTCAACAGTAACTGCCAGGTCTATTCTGTTCCTGTGTCCAAATATCCTTGGGGAAGGTATCACGTTAACTTCGAACCCGAGGATCTTCCTTAGCTTTTCCTCCTTGAATTCGACCTGATAATTATAGTCAATATGCTGAAGGATACAACCTCCACATCTCCCAAAGGCCTCACACCTAGCTCCCACTCGAAGGGGGGATGATCTTAAGAGCCTCCATTTCGTCGCCATCCTCTTCTTCTTAATTTTTTTAACCTCTTCTATTTCAATTTCATCCCCTGGGACAGAATAGGGGACTAAAATCCCTTTAATAATACCAAAACCATCATCATTGAGCTTCCTAACTATCGGCATTTTCCTCCCTCAAAAAAGTGTGGTGCGGTGGCCGGGATTTGAACCCGGGTCGCCGGCTTGGGAGGCCGGCGTCCTAGACCAGGCTAGACTACCACCGCACGTCCAGAACCACCTATTTTTTAGAGGGTATATAAGCTTTGCGGAGAGTGCGAACCTACCTGTATCTCCAAAATAGCATTTCCTAAATTATTACGACAGGAAATGATAGTTGAACTAGTTATCAAGCTCAAACCAGTTTGTGCTGTTGCCTTGAGGCACTAGAGACCTATTCGCTGACTGCCAACTTGGAGGTCGACTACTCAAGCGGTGCCCTTCCGTACTTTACGAATATCTTCAAATTAGGATCCTTGGCCCTCAGCATGTTTATTAGTATTGCAAGGTTTGCTTTAGCCTCCTTGTATGAGATCTTAACACCGTGATGGGCAAGTTGTAGAGGTCTTAAGTAGCCTCCGGCCTTGTGATAGAGCATCTCTGGTAGGATTTCCTCGATCTTCCTGTTCGACTGAACCATGTAGATCACATCCCCCCTCTCGAACCTCACGTAGGCTACGTTTATTCCCTGGGAGAGGATATCCTCGATGTTCTTGAAGTGCTTGAGAAGGTAATTGGGAATTTCATGCTTTGGCCTTATTGGCTCAAGATCAAGGTACCCCTCCCTTTCACTTCCCAGGATATTTCTCATGATTATATCGAGTAGTGCAGTATCAACGACCTCAAGCCCAAGTCTCTCAGCTAAGCTCCTCGTGTAGAAGCTCTTGGCAACATAGGCTACCTTATTGAGACTGAGCAACTTGTCAAGCGAATACAAGTACTCAAGGTAGGTAAGGAGAACGTGTAGGGCATCAAGCAAGTCCTCTCTGCTCACATATATTTCAACTTCTCCCCTCTTTATCTCTTCAACTAACTTTTCTAAAGGCTTTCCTTTTTCAACAGCTTTCTCTAGAACTGTAACGGGAATGCTCTTCCTCTTGATGTCCTCCATTCTAACCTTTACCCTGACCTTTCCCTCTAGGTAGCCAAATATCGTCTTCTGGAGGTACTCCTTCTCAAACTTCTTTACAGACTCATCAGCCTTAAGGGGGGAATCGCTCTGCCCACTTGAGTTTAACTCCTCTTCGATCTTGGAATAGTGCTCAGCTAAATCCCCCAAAAATTCTGCAACCAATTCGTCGAATATTTCCTCTTCAAGTATCGATCTGAGTATGCTCATGCTTTCTATATCTTTGGGATACACAGGAGGTCTTATTACAGAGCCAGTAAGGGTTCCGTCCATGAGGATTATCCCTTCCCTCCCGAGCTTTTTACCTGCCAGATAGCCGAGCATGTTCTCGAGAGTCTCCATCTGCATCCTTATTATCTGATCAGAAACTCCATAGTTGTACCTCATGGCATTGGCGTACACAAGCCTGTACTGCTTTCCTGTTCCAACAGCAAAGGATGAGAGAAAGTATATTACAGTCCCGCTTAGCCTTGAAACGCTTCTACTCCCATCTATGGCGTAAACTTTAGACTTGATAGGGGATGGCAAGTCTTTCCAAGATCTGAGCAACTCACCTTTGTTTATTGAACTCAGAGTATTTTCCAGTTGCTCAAGAAGGGTATCGGCAATCCTATTAACTCTGCCGTTTGTGAGGAGCATCAGCATCACCCCATGATGGTAAGGACGGAAACGCCATTCTCCAAGTTTAGCTTTATGACGTAATCAGCCGCATCTCTGAGTTCTTCGTCGTGTGACACTATTATAACTTGGGATATCTTTCTCAGGTGCCTTTCCATTATCTCCACGAGCTTTCTCCTCCTTTCCTCATCAAGATAGGGGGTTGGCTCGTCAAGGATTAGGAGACTCATCTTTCCGATTAGATACATAGACATCGCGAGCCTAAAGGCAAGACCTAGAGCTATCTTCTCTCCCCCGCTGAGGAACGTTAGGGGCATCTCCTTTCCATCATAGACAACAAAAAGCTTCACTTTATTTTCTTCGGCCTTAACGATGACCTGCGAGTACTTTCCTTCCGTGAATTCAGCAAATATTTCACTTGCTATTTCTCCTATCCTCCTCAGAGCTTCTTCCTTGATGATGGTTTTGTACATCTTTATCTTATCCCTCAGGGACTCTGCACGCTTTAAAGCATTCTTTAACACCCTGACTTCTTCTTCGGCCTTTTCTCTCTCTCCTCTCTGCTTCTTCAGCTCCTCAAGTGATCTCTTTGTCTCCTCCTCTCTCTTCTTCAGCTCCTCAAGCTTCGCATTCATGGCGCTAATGATCTCCTTTTTCCTTTGAAGCTCTTCCTTTACTTTCAAGTGCTCTCCTTGACTGTATTTGTTCTTGAGGTCTCTTATCCTTCTCTCAAGCCCCTCTATATCCTCCTCAACTTCTGCAAGCTCCTCAAACGCAACATCGAGTTCCTTTCTGTCCATTCTCAGCAGGTTTAACTCTCTCTTAAGATCCTCCTCAGCTTTCTTTGCCCTAATGTACTCAGCATGGAATTTCTCAAGTTCTCTAATCTCCCCTTCCAGTTCTTCTAGGGTGGAGAACCCCAGGGATCTTAAATCCTCTTCCAAGGTCCCTAGTCTTGATATAACCTCATCCCTAATAGTTTTCAGTCTCTCAAGCTTCCTTTCAAAGGCCTCTTTAAGTCTGAGCTCCTTTTCGAGCTCTGAGAGCTTGCCCTTTATGCTACTTATCCTCTGCCTGATCTCTTCATACTCCTTCTTCTTTTCCTCGAGCTCATCAATGCTTACTTCCTTGAGACTCTCCTCAAGGACTATCAAGTCCTCAGCAATGCTCTTTAATCCCCTGAGCTCTTTTAGATCCCTCTCAATCCGCTCAAATTCCCTATTCAGCTCTTCTTCTCTTTTGGAAAGGCTTACGAGTTCTTCTCCGATCTTCCTGACCTCGAGGGAGTACCGCTGGAGTAGCTCCCTTTTATGCTCCTCCGTAAGCTCCCTTCCACAAACTGGGCACTTCCCCCTTGCTTTTTTGAGCTCTTCAATGGCCTTTTCCCTATCTCTTCTCCTCTGGAAGAGCTCTCCCTTTCTTGACTTGAGCTCGCTGAGTTCTTCAATGATATTTTCCCTCTCCTTTTCGAGCTTCTCTATTTTAGCTGGTATCTCCCTTGGATCGATGCCTTTCAGCTTAGCTTTCAGTCGTTTCAGTTGAAGTAGCTTTGATTTCATTTCCTCATATTCCTTAACAACCTTTTCAAACTCTTCTTTAGCCTGCTCAAGTTTCCTTAGCTCTTCTCTTAGTCTCTTAGCCTCCTCTTCTTTCTCGGCAATGTCCTCCAACCTGCCTTCAATGTTTTCTATTTGGCTCTCAACTCTTTCGAGCTCCTTCTCTCCCTGGGACTTCTCCTTTATGTAGATCTCCCTGAACTCCTTGAGTTTTTGGAATCTTTTCTCCTTCTCTTCGAGCTCTCCAAGCGCTTTCGTCACCTCTTCAAGCTCCTTGATTCTTTTGTTTCTCTCCTCAATTTTCTTTTCCAATGCTTTTATCTTCTCCTCGAGTCCCCTCCTCTTCGAATTGAGCTTTTCTAGGTTCAGCTCACTCCTCACAATTTCTTCCTTTAGGGCATCCAACTCCTTATCTTTCTTCTCAAGCTCACGAGCTTCTCTCTTCAATTCCGGCAGTTTGGATTCAACATCCTTTATCTCCTTTAAAACTTCAACGAGGCTCTTCTCGAGTGAATTAATTGAAGAATCTATCGTTTTAGTTCTCTCTATGAATGCCTCCCTATCCTGTATCCTCCTCTTGATGTACTTTATTAATCCTCTGAGGTTTTCATATGCCATTTCCACCTTGTCCAAGTTCAGAATCTTCTTGACGATCCTGTCTCTGGCATCATCGCTCTCAAGAATGGCTTCTATCTCCCCTTGCCTAACGTAAATCGCGTTTCTGAATATCTCGAGGGGAACTAATCTCTCCATGAAGTTAGCAACACTTTCCATTGTCGGTTCTGTCACGTGCTTCCACTCCCCGTTCTCAAGCCTCTTGAGGTAGGCAACGTTCCTTGCCATGTCCCTTAGCAACCAGTACTTTATCCCATCGTGTTCGAAGAATATTTCTATCTTCGCCCCCCTCGTCCCTACCCTCGTAAAGTCCTTCTTTTGAAGGCCTTTCTTGCTGGCCTTTGGCCAGTACAAGCCCACGAGAATTGCGTCAAGAAGGGAACTTTTTCCAGAACCGTTTTGGCCTATTATCAGGTTTATCCCATCTTTGAAGATGACTTCGGTTTCCCTATGTGAGCGGAAGTTCTGAACTTTAACCCTCTCAATCTTCATAATTCTCACCCTTTAATCCAAGAAAGCAGATCCCCAGGATTTTTCGGCCTGCTAATTTTCTTAATCTCCTTCTTTTCTTCTTTCCTCTCTTCCCTCTTGGGAATGCCCGAGAGGAGCATAATGACTTCGTCTTCGTTAAAGTCCCTCTCGCTGAGGGCTTCTATTATCCTCCACTCCTCCTCACTAAAGAACTCGCTTATGTTCCCATCTTTTATATCATCAATAACTCTTCCTCCTTCTAGAATGGTGTGTATCTTCACGTACTCCGCTTTCACAATATCCTTTATCCACTCGACATCGAAGGGCCTCCTCCACTTTATGTGAAATCTAACGTACGCGTTCTTAGGAATGAGGGGGACTGCGAGTTTTATTGCCTTCTTAATCTCGGTATCGCTACCCTTAATTTGAACGTCTATGAATGGTCTCGCCTCTATTTTCATGAATCTGGGCCTGAAGTTCTCGACGATGTAGAAGCCCTTCTCCCATCCCACAGTTTCCCTGAACTTGACTCCATCCCAAGTGTACCTTCTCTCGAAATCTCCAAAGTCCCACCTCTCGAGGGATCCCGGGTAAACTACCGGGGAACCCTCGTACGTAGTTTCGTACCTCTTGTGGATGTGACCCAGGGCATAGTAGGAGTAGCCCTTAGGTAGATCCGAGAGGATTATCTCTCCGCCCTGACCGTAAAATGTGCTCTCAGCTATCTCCTTTATTCCCTGATGCAACATTAGTATCGCGTTCTTTGAACCCTGGAAAATCCTCTTAAACATGTTTAGGTTTGCCTCGAACCATGCAGGGCTCATGTACTTCATCCCATGTATTTCGACACCGCAACACTCACCCTTGACGAGCCATTGACTTCCCAATCTCTCACTCTTCAAGTAACCATTATTGACCCTCTCCCCTCTTATTCCAACTACGTTTAACAGAGCGAGATCCTCAAGAAGGTGGAGAATTGAAGGACCCCTCTGGGTTCTATCGTGGTTTCCCTCTATCGCAAATACTGGGATATCATTCTGCTTTGGAATTTGCAGGAGCTCTATAGCTTTCTTTATCGTTCCTGGGGAAGGCCTGCTTGAGTGAAAGAGGTCTCCAGCAATGAGTATAAAGTCTACATCCTCCTCAACGCATATTTCCAGGGCTCTCCTAAATGCATCTGCGAATTCCCCAGCTCTTTGAGGCCTGTTAAACTGCTCATATCCAAGGTGAACATCGGCAATGTGAGCAAACTTCATGCTTTCACCCTCAGAAGTCAACTGTATAGTCTATTTCCTCAACCTTCATCTCCGCCCACCTGTCAACGACTCCAATGTCCTCTCCACCGTACTCTCCCTTTCCAGCTTTTCCTTTAAGCTCCTTGAAGTTGTATATCTTAACGAGGGCTGGAACCTTTATTGCTTGTCCAACAATCACGGCCTCTCCCTTCCCTAATCCAGCTATATCGTCCATTAGATCCCTGCTTAGTTGCTCACTAGCCCTCAGCACGTACTCCTGATCCCTCGGGTTGACTATCTTAAGGATTATCTTCGTGTTCATCTGGCTGAGTATGTCCTCATTCAGCTTGCTTGGCCTCTGGGAAACAACTCCCAAACCAACTCCAAATTTTCTCCCCTCCCTTGCTATTCTCCCCATGATCCTTGCAGCATCATTTTCCTCCCCCTGGGGTGCGAATATGTGGGCTTCTTCAACTATTATCAGAATTGGGTAGGCCAAGGCCGGGTACTTCTGCCTTATCTCGTCCATTATCTTTTCGTATTCTCTGTCTCCCGTTCTCATGAAGTTCTTCCTTGCTTTTTCATACTCAACTCTCGCCTCGAAAACCTCCTGAAGGAACTTTCCAACTATAACCTTCATCTGTAGCTCATCCAAGGGCCCGAGGTCTATTACATTCACCATCCCGGGCCTTATTGCCGCAACTAAATTTTCGCTCGTCACGAAAGCTCCATAGTTCCTCAGGAACCTCCTTATCCTGAATATTATCCCCCTTATCGTCTCTATCCTGTCGCTCTTTAGTTCCTCTGTAACGTACCTCTGTTTCTTTTCATCCCAGTACTTGATCATCCTTTTGGTTATCCACTCCCTCAGCGTTTTCTCGAGCTCTTCAAGGAGAAGAGCGCCACCAAGCTCCTTGTTCTCATGCTGGATCGTCTCCCAAGCTCTCGCCAAGAATTCCCTCTGAATTGAGGCCGTTGATCTTACCTCCAGCAAATCCGCTAATTCTTCTGAGTCTAGCTCATCTACCTTTATCTTCCCCTCTATGATGTTCACCAATGAATTCCCCGTTTCTGGTAGCTTCAAGTTCACATAATCACCGTGGGGATCGAGAACAACAACAGTTCCTCCTATGTCTTCCACTAGCCCCTTTATCATGACCGCCACGGCGTTGCTCTTACCTGCACCTGTTACCGCAAGAACCGCGAAGTGCCTCGAGACTAGCTCATTAACGTCGAGCTTTATAGGGACGTTTTCCCTTAAGAGGAGAGTTCCAACTTCAATGCTAGCTCCGTTAGGCTCGTAGAGTTGCTTGAGTATCTCATCTGAGGCCTTGTAAACGCTCTCACCATTCTTAACTGGAACCCTGTTTGGAGCGAGCTCCCCTCCGTTAACCTTGCCCAGGATTCTCACGGTGGCAACAACTTCCTCATTTTCGTGAATGCTCTCTCCATAGTCTTCAACGTCCAATATAAGGGAGTTGAAATTACTCTTCGCGCTGGAAAGAAGCCAGTTGACATTTTTTATGTTCCTAACCGTGCCGAGAACCCACTCTCCAGCTCTGTTCTTTGTAACCACGAATTCGCCAAATGATATGTCAGCCCTAGGATCAACGGAGAACTCGTACATTGTAAAGCTTGCCTCTCCCTTAACGATACCTATTCTATCTCCCTCGCTTATCATATTGAAACCCCTCTATCCCTTACCATCTAGGATCTTAAGAAAGTTTCCTCACAGCGTGCCTGAAGAATATCGGGGTCGTTAAGGCGGTAAGCATGGAAACTATAACTACCATGGCAAATAATCCTTCATCAATTAGACCGTTCTCAAGGCCAAACTTTAGTATGGCGAGCTCCAGGCTACCTCTACCACCCATTCCAATTCCAACTAATATTGAATCCCTCCATGAAGCTCCAAATACCTTCATACCCAAGCCACAGCCAATTAACTTTCCAAGGACAGCTGAGACATAGAGTAGGATAATCATGGGGATGCTTATTTCAGATACGTCTGGGTTGAACATTAGGCCTACAAATATGAAGAAGAGAGGAATGAAGAACTCCGTAAGGACTATCTCAAGGTCGTTTATCAGCTCATTAAGCTTTATTCTGCTGATTATCAGTGGGTCCTTTCTCTCCCTAAGTCTACTTATTGTTAATCCTGCTAAATACGCTCCAATTATCTGATTTAGCCCTATATTCTCAGCTATAACGGCCAGCGCAAAGGTCAACACGATTGTAAATGTGAAGAACACATGCAAGTCTTTTATCAGCTGGTAAAACTTCCTAGATCTCTTAAATACTAACTCAGAAAGCAGTAGAATGGAGAGCATGAACACAACGATCTTAACAGTAAGCAGGATGAACGAAATTAGGGAGAACTCCCCCTTAGTTAATCCCGTTAGGAGGCCTATAAGGTAAACTGCTATTATATCATCGGCGAACGCGGCTCCCATTAACACCGAAGATATTTCCCTCTTAACCCTCTCCTTAACCAGGACACCGCTCGTAACTTCTATTGCCGTGTTTCCGAGGGTTACTCCAACAAACAAAGCTGCAGTAATGCCCTTTCCGAATAGGCAAACGGTTGAAAACCCCAAGATGAAGGAAAATGCAACTCCAAGGGAAGCAACTACGGTCGCTTTTAGCTTGTTCTGGGCTATAGCCGAGAAGTTGCTCGTTAACCCCATGTAGAGCATCATCATTATAAGGCCAAACTCCGCGAGAACCCTAAGGTCTTCCGTAGGCTCTACTATTCCAAGGACGAAGGGACCTAGAACTATTCCAGTGAGTATATGGGCTATTATTGGGTGTACATTCTTCCTTTCGAACACCCATTCGAGTAGCTTAGCCACGACAAGAAGAATCGAAAGGTGAAGAACATAACTCATGTCATATCCTCCTCAACAGTGCAAGGATTACCCACAGGGCCATTAGAACTACGGCGAGTATCATAGCCATTGTGACCCCTTTCCTAGTCCCAAATGCTATTGGAATTGGGCCAATCATTATTACTCCTCCCGCCTCTACATTACCCTCTTGAGGCTGAGAAAACGCCGAAATGAGTGTGCCCAGGAACACGAGCATGAAGCCTATCATAATTAGGACGATTCCGGTAACTATGAGGAGCTCTCCCCTCATGGTAGGAAGTTAGGGACAGGCTTTATAATACTTTATCCCCCTCCAACTATCGATGCTAGTAATCCTCGACCTTGATGATACCCTATGTAACACCTGGGATGCCGCGAGGATAGCGATAATTAGGCTTATTCCCACCATGTTGAGGCTTAGGAAGTTTAAGATGTTCGCTTACATAATCACGCAGAGGTATAAGGAGCTTGAGGAATTAAGGGAGTTGCACGTGCTTGATTTTGAGGAGATATTCAACAGGGTAATGGATAAGATCTATAAAAAGATAGATAAGGAAGAAGTCAGGAAGATGATGGAGCTGTTTGATAGGACTTTTTTTGCGAACTTAAGGCTGTACGACGATGTCATTCCTTTCCTGAACGAGCTAAAAAAGATGAATGCAAAGATAGTTCTAGTTACCGACTCATCTTCAACTTGGCAGAGAAGGAAGCTTGAAGTTCTTGGGATAATGGAGTATTTCGACAAGGTGATTATAAGTGGTGAGACAGGCCACAGTAAGCACGAGCCCTACAACTTCATGCTCGCGAGAAAGGCCTTCCCAAAGGAAGAGCCGGTTTTCGTTATAGGAGATAGGGACGATACAGACATGAAGGGAGGAAAGGCAATTCACGCAACGACGATCCTAGTGAGGAGAGGGTACTTCAAGGGGAGGAGAGCTAAGCACGCGGACTATGTCGTTAATAGTTTGCGTGAAGCATTAGAGGTGATAAAGAATGAGCTTAAAAGTTGAGATAAAGAGGAAAGCCCTTCACATGACTGGCCTCTCGGTTCCGATAATCTACTACCTCTTTGGGCGAGTAGTTACTCTGAGCTTTGTCATAACTTTTCTCATCATATTCTTGGCACTAGAACCTTTTAGGGTAATCGAAGAGCTTAGAGACAGGATAAAAAGAAAACTTGGTCTGCCAAATGGCGTTATTAACATGATTGAAAAGGAAGTGGACAGCATAGCAAGGGAGCACGAGAGGAGGGGAATTGGGGCACATATATACTTTACGGTAGCCGCGCTGATAATAGTTTACTTCTTCCCGAGGGAGGTCGCGATAGGTAGCATAGCTGTTGCAACCCTCGGAGATGCAATGGCCGCCATAATTGGAAAGCCCTTTGGAAGGCATAGATTTAAGAACGGGAAGAGCGTTGAGGGAAGCTTAGCATATTTCCTTACAGGTTTGCTTATCTTAACTCCATTAGTAGGACTTAAAATGGCACTCCTGGGTGCCCTCGTTGGAACCCTAGCTGAGCTTTACGAGTTACCTCCTGATGACAACTTCTCGAACCAGCTTGCAATAGCCATTGCCCTTTATATAGCGGGGGTGAGAGCTTGAAGTTCCCCAAAAAGGGTTTGCCCAAGGAAACGATCCTCGAAGAGTTGGAGAGGGTAACTTCTCAAGATCTTTCCTTCTCCTCAGGAAGAATTCTAGGGTCAATGTGTACGATGCCTCACGAACTTGCAATTGAAGTTTTCTGTAGGTACATTGACAGAAACCTGGGAGATCCGGGGCTACATCCTGGAACTAGGAGAATAGAAGAAGAAGTAATAGGAATGCTTTCAGATCTGCTCCACCTTGAGAGAGGCTATGGGCATATAGTTTCCGGCGGGACTGAAGCTAATGTACTCGCTGTAAGGGCATTCCGCAACCTCTCGGACACTGAAAAACCAGAGCTTATACTCCCAAAGTCAGCCCATTTCTCCTTTATAAAAGCGGGGGAGATGCTTGGTGTTAAGCTGGTCTGGGCAGAGCTAAAGCCGGATTACACGGTGGACGTTAAGGATGTAGAGGCGAAGATAAATGACAACACAATTGGCATAGTTGGCATCGCGGGGACAACGGGATTGGGGGTTGTAGATGATATACCCGCCTTAAGCGACTTGGCCCAGGATTACGGGATACCCCTTCACGTTGATGCAGCGTTTGGAGGCTTCGTAATACCCTTCGCGAAGGCTTTGGGTTATGAAATACCCGACTTCGACTTCAAGCTTAGAGGAGTAAAGAGCATCACTATAGATCCCCACAAGATGGGGATGGCTCCAATTCCAGCGGGAGGGATAATATTCAGGAGGAAGAAGTACCTTAAAGCGATAAGCGTTTTAGCCCCTTACTTAGCCGGAGGAAAAGTTTGGCAGGCAACCATTACGGGAACGAGGCCCGGAGCAAGCGTTCTTGCCGTGTGGGCGCTGATAAAGCACCTCGGGTTTGAGGGATATATGGAGATAGTTGACAGGGCGATGAAGCTTTCGAGATGGTTCGCCGAGGAGATAAAGAAAACTCCAAGCACATGGCTCGTAAGGGAACCCGTTCTCAACATAGTCTCTTTCAAAACGAAGAACCTCCATGGAGTTGAAAGAAAGCTTAAGGAGAGGGGCTGGGGAATAAGCGCCCACAGAGGCTACATAAGGGTAGTGTTCATGCCCCACGTGACCAAGGAAATGATTGAGAAATTCCTTAAGGATTTGAGGGAAGTCCTATGAGAAAGCTGAAGGTTTACATCCCAGGAATAAAGTTCCCCTCAATATCTGTGACCGGCAACTACTGCTACCTCAACTGTGCCCACTGCGGAAGGCACTACCTTAAAGGAATGATGAAGGTTACAAGGAAGAGTTTAGTCGAGAGATGTATCGAGATGGAGAGAGAAGGGTACGCGGGTTGCCTTCTTAGTGGTGGAATGGATGAAAGGCTAAAGGTTCCTCTAGACAAATTTAAAGAGGAGATAAAGGAGATAAAGGAAAGAACAAAGCTTAAGATAAACGCTCACGTTGGCTTTGTTGATGAGTCCGACCTAGACTGGCTTAAGTACGTTGATGTTGTCTCATTGGACTTCGTTGGGAATGATGATGTGATCAGGAGGGTATATAAGGTAAATAAAAGCGTTGAAGACTACCTCAGGATTCTTGATATTCTAACATCAAACGGAATTGAAGTTGCCCCCCACATTACTATCGGGCTAGACTTTGGAAGAGTTCACTGGGAGTTTAAGGCCATAGATATGCTTATAAATTATCCCATTAAGGTTCTCGTCCTCGATGTCCTAATTCCAACCCCAGGAACGGAGATGGCCAACGTTGAGAAGGTTCCAGTGGACGTCGCAATAGAAGTGGTTAAGTACGCTAGGGAGAGGTTCGAGGGCGAGCTGAGCATTGGGTGCATGAGGCCCTTTGGAAGGTGGAGGGAGGAATTCGACAAAAAGGCTATCATCGTCGGTATTGATAGGATAACGAACCCCCCAAGGAAGGTAATCGAGTGGGCCAAGAGCATTAGGGATGTTGAGGTGCATTATGAATGTTGCGTAATGTAAGCAGGTGCGAGATCAAGGGGATAATCAAGGAGGTCAGCCTAGTTTCACTTCCTGGGTTAGTCTTCGCCATGTTCATAGATTTCTTTGCTGGCATTTTCATGAGGAGGTACTTTCACGATCTCATGAGGTATGGGGTTCTATTGGTTATACTCCCTGGACTGATGGGACTCAGAGGGAACATATTCGGTGCCTTAGCCTCGAGGTTCACGACGATGCTTCACCTTGGTGAGATGGAGCCAAGCATAAGAGATAGAAACGTCAGGAAAAACGTGATTATTTCGATAGTTCTCTCCATGATACCGCTGTTTGTGCTGTGGCTGATAGGGGCCCTGAAGGTTAGAGTAAACGTGTTCTCATCCCTGGGAATAGTCGTCGCTTCAACGATATTTGCCACGCTCATCCTTGCCTACACCACGGCCCTAGCAACGATAGTTCCCTTTAAGAGAGGCATTGATCCAGACGCAATAGCAGTTCCCATAGTCACGGCCACCGCGGATCTAATAACGATACCCCTCTTAGTGACGTTTCTTTACTTATATGAGCATGACACGTCAATATTCACTGCCCTCTTCGTCATTGGAGTTCTCATCTCAATTCTAGTTGGAAGGGGAGTTAGATACGAGCGTGAGGATGTTACATTAATCAGGGAGATCCTGGGGATTATAGGGATATTAGCAATCGTTTCCAGTATTACAGGTTCAATACTGCAAACGTACAGCGAAGAAATAGGGAGAACGGTGTTCAGTATAATGTACCCAGTAGTCCTTGCGAGCCTTGGAAACATAGGATCAATAATAGGCTCAAAAACCTCAACCAGGGTTCACCTTGGGGAGATTGAGGGTCTAATTGACGTTAAAACGCTCCTTGAAATGCTCCTGTACGTTGCGATAGCATACCCTTTCTCGGCCTTCATGATGATCGTTGGAGTTTTTCTGTACTCGATAGTTAAGGGAGTTAGAGTCGGAATCTATGGAAAGTTCATAGCCCTGTATCCTCTTGTAGCGCTGGGAGTAATGACCCTCGCCTATTTCCTAACTAGGGCTTTCGAAAGGATAGGTCTCGATCCCGACAACGTTACCGTTCCCACGATAACTACTCTTTCGGATGTCATCTCAACCCTATTCATAGTCGCGATAATCTAATTAGCGTGGCCGAAGCAATAATATATGGTGCTCCCCATGAAGGTTGAGTGGTACCTCGATTTTGTTGACCTTGACTACACCCCAGGAAAGGACGAGCTTATAGTTGAGTACTACTTTGAGCCGAACGGCGTTTCTCCTGAAGAGGCAGCTGGAAGGATAGCGAGCGAAAGCTCTATTGGAACATGGACGACCCTCTGGAAGCTTCCAGAGATGGCAAGGAGGAGTATGGCAAAGGTATTTTATTTAGAGAAGAGCGGTGAAGGTTATATAGCTAAGATAGCTTACCCCCTAACCCTGTTTGAGGAGGGGAGCTTAGTCCAGCTCTTCAGCGCTATAGCCGGTAACGTGTTCGGAATGAAAGCGTTGAAGAATCTAAGATTGCTAGACTTCCATCCCCCATACGAGTACCTGAGGCACTTCAGAGGGCCCCAGTACGGAGTTAAGGGGATTAGGGAATTCATGGGGATTAAGGACAGGCCTTTAACAGCAACGGTTCCAAAGCCAAAGATGGGGTGGAGCGTTGAGGAATATGCTGAGATTGCTTACGAGCTCTGGAGCGGAGGCATTGACCTGCTTAAGGATGACGAGAACTTCACGAGCTTTCCCTTTAACAGGTTCGAAGAGAGGGTGAGAAAGCTCTACAGGGTGAGGGACAGGGTCGAGGCAGAAACTGGGGAGACAAAGGAGTACCTGATCAACATCACCGGCCCAGTAGATGTAATGGAGAAGAGGGCCGAATTAGTCGCCAATGAAGGCGGGCAGTACGTGATGATTGATATAGTCGTTGCGGGATGGAGTGCACTTCAGTACATGAGGGAGGTTACCGAAGACTTGGGATTGGCAATCCATGCTCATAGGGCAATGCACGCGGCATTCACTAGGAACCCAAAGCACGGCATAACAATGTTTGCTTTAGCTAAGGCCGCAAGAATGATTGGGATTGATCAGATCCACACCGGAACAGCTGTAGGAAAGATGGCCGGGAATTATGAGGAAATAAAGAGAATTAACGACTTCCTCTTGAGCAAGTGGGAGCACATAAGACCGGTGTTCCCAGTAGCAAGCGGGGGTCTTCACCCTGGCTTAATGCCCGAGCTGATAAGGCTGTTCGGAAAAGATCTCGTTGTTCAAGCTGGAGGAGGCGTCATGGGCCATCCAGATGGGCCGAAGGCTGGAGCTAAAGCATTGAGGGATGCCATTGAGGCTGCAGTTGATGGAATAGACCTTGAGGAGAAAGCGAAATCAAGTCCTGAACTGAAGAAGGCCTTAGAGAAGTGGGGCTATCTCAAGCCAAAGTAGTCGAAATTTCTTTAAATTTTCCTTTCAATAAGGAATGGGAGTTGCTCATGGACAGGAAGATAGATGATTTCATAAACCCTGGGGTCAAGGTGAGCAGACCTAAGAACAATGAAAAGAAAAAGAAGAGGCTTAAAGCAACTAAGCTTGATAACTTCCTTCCTGAGGAGCATATAAACTTCTTTAAGAGCCTTCGAATAGGCTCAAAGAAGATAGCAAGGAAGAAGATAGAAGAGCTGTGAGTAGAATTATTCCCTCGCTTATTCCCACATTAATCAGGAAGTCCCTTCTCGGTATCTTGGTTCTTAACGCGAAGAACAGGGCTATCCCCAGGATTATCATGGAGTCGTAAACACTGATTTTTCCTCCCAAGATTATTCCGGCCAAAAAGGCAATGACTGCTGGAACCGCCCCCGGTATTACAGTTTTCATGTTAGGCTCAACTCCATGTCCCCTCCACAGGTAATAGTTGACCTTCGTAAAGGACATCGCGGTGCCGACTGAGGCTAGATAAACGAAGAGCTTTGCATCGGTAAGTGCAGACTTGGCAACCCCACCGACCGTCAAACCAAACCCAGCTATTGCAAGGCTTAAGCTTAGGACTATCGCTAGCAGAATTGGCATATCTCGAGCTCCCAAGAACTCCAACTCCTTTTTCCTTCTAACATCAACCAGTGAACCCAAAGAGAGAAAGAGGCCCGACTTAAACGTGGCATGGGCGAAGGAGTAGAGAGCTGCAGCCATTGGGCTTATCGTGACCCCTAGGAGGACGTAGCCCATCTGGCTGACCGTGTGATAAGCCAATAATCTCTTCACGTTCCCCTGCATTAATGCTAAGACAACTCCAAAGATCATTGAGGCCAAGGCGAAGGGCTTTAGGAAGTCGAGGGTAGAGAGGTTTGAGAGGAGGACTAAACCATATATCGGCGCCTTAACGGCTATGCCCGAGAGTATCGCACTGACGTGAGTTTTTGCCTTAGAGTGGGCATCTGGAAGCCAGATGTGGAGGGGAAATACTCCCGCTTTAAGCATCAAAGCCACTGAGGCTATTTTAACGGGCAGATCATCCTTTAGATCTCTGGCGAGGTTAACATTGAGGTATCCCGTCTGGAAGTATATCATGCCAAGCGCTAGAATAAGCAGGTAGGATGAGGTCATAGATAGCATTAAGTACTTAAATGCGGCCTCTTTGCTTCCCTCCTCCTTGGAGCTCGCTATCAGGGCGAAGGATGATATCGCCGAAAGCTCCATGAAAACGTAGTAGTTGAAGAAGTCCTTCGAGATGAATGCACCAATTAGCCCCGAGTGAACAAGCAACAGGAGAGACAGCTCTTTCCAGTCGGTGACCTTGGAGAGCACATATAGTGAGGCAGAGCCGAAAGCCACGAACTCTCCCAGGAGGAAGAGCAATGAAACCCTATCAATTCCAACCTCTATTCCCATCGCCCTGGGGTATCCTCCGACAACTCCTGAGGAAACAAAGGGAAGTAAGAGCATTGGGGTGAAGGCACCGAGGATGTAGAGAGCCTTAACCTCAAGGCCTAGGGGTAGCCTGAACTTCGCCCTTATCGTGCCCTCTATCCTAAGGGCCCCCACGAGGTATATTAAGATCGCTGAGATTAGAGGTGCTATGACCATTACAACTGCATTCACCTTCTCTTCCCTCCCATTATTAGAGCTAAGGCCAAGCCAGTGACGGCAACGTCAACTACAAGTGTTGTAAGCATTAAAACTGCGGGAATTGGATCCACGGGATTGCCTCCCTTCAGCGGCGGGGCACTTCCTACCTTGGCCCCTTCCTCTATTAGGAACAGAACGACTCCCAGGGCCATGATGTTTAGGGATAGCAACTGCTTAAGCTTTGACTGATTTACTATTATCCCGAAGAGCCCTATTATCGTGATTATCAATCCTATCATCTTAATCCCTCTCCATGAAGGTCGTTATCGTGTAGAATATCATGGTAAAGGCCGCTCCAACCTTAATTCCAACGAAAACGTTGAAGGGAATTACAGTTTCCTCCAGCGGAGGTAAGTATAACAAAGCAGTTAACAGCAGAAGAAGTATGAGGATTATGCCCGATACCCCCTCCATTGAGCTTACGAGCTTCTTCTTGAACTTCTTCCTTACCCTCCTGTATCCATGTGAGGTTATGAGAAGGATTATTGCCACCCCCAGGATTACTCCCGCCTGAAACCCTCCCCCTGGGGACTGGGAGGAGTACAGCATGAGGTAAGCTGCATAGGTAACGAGGAAGGGGCTCACAAGCTTTGTCGTGGTTCTCGCAACTATGCTCATCTTCACTTCCTGTCCCTCCTGAGAACCAAGCTAAATCCCAATGCCGCCGAGAAGAGTATCATCGCTTCACCTATACTGTCGTAAAGCCTCCACCCAGCCAAGATCTCGGTAACGAGATTCCCCATAGACCAGTGTGAGATATAGGCATCGTACGTAAAAGTTCTTGGTTCAACCTCGCACTTTAAGAGCAGGACCAGGAGAGGGAGAACGAAAATGCCCTTCCAAATTTCAATCTTTCCATCCTCTTCCGTGCTCTCATAAGCGAATATGAATAACCCGGTAACCAAGGCTCCGACAACTATAGCTGATAAGGCAACGTCTGGGGCCTTAAGCAAGAGGAGGAGTAGAATGAAGGCTAAGCTTACAAGTCCGTAAGTTATCAGGGAGGCGAGGAAGTCCCTGTGCAGGACGACAACGAGGGCGAGTCCTATAAGGATTAAGCTAAGGATTGTCCCAAGCATACATGTCCACCTTTACCTCCGGTTTTATGCCCATCTTGTACGCTCCCCTAGCGATCGCGTGGCTTACCATCGGGTTTATCAGGGCTATAAGAACCAAGAGGAAGAGGAGTTTAACCTTAACTACGAACGGGCCGTCCATGATCATCATCAACCCAAAGACTATCCCCATTATACCACCGGTGTCGCACTTCGTTGCGGCATGCAACCTAGTGTACACATCGGGAAACCTTATCACACCAAGCGAGCCGAAGAACATAATTGAATAACCGAATAATAATGGAATTATTTCAAGCATTCCTCCCCCTCCTCTCCATGTACTTGGCCAGTATAAGACCACTGACGGAGTTGACCATCAGTAGGACTATTGCGGCGTCTATCAGATACCACTCCCTCCAGAGCACAGCGAGTATCGCTATAATTCCAACTACCTTGGTCGTTACCGTGTTAAGTCCGACTATCCTATCGGCCAGCGTAGGGCCCGCTATGACTCTGTACATAGCCATTAGTGCCGTGAACAATAACATTCCAATGCCCGCTACCAGAAGATTTTCTTTAGCCATTCCTCAATGTCCCCCTTGATGATCTCTCCAGCCTTCTCAACGTTCAGGGTTTCAACGTCTATCCAGTGAACGTAAAGATATGTCCCATCGAGCTTCTTCACGACATCCAGGGTTAAAGTTCCTGGGGTCAGCGTAATTGAGTTGGCGAGGATCGTTACCCCAGTGTTTGAGTGTAGACTTGTTTTAATCCTTACTATTCCTGGGTTTATGTCCATCAATATGGCATGCTTCGCAACCTTTATGTTGCTCTCAAGGAGCCTGAAGGCCATAATTATTAAGTACTGGGGCAGGTAAAGGAAGGCGAAGTACAGGATCTTCCAGACTAGATGCTTCGAGTGTCTTATATCGTCGGTGAGGAGGTCTCTCATGTAGAATGCTATTATTCCAGTCGTTGGTAGGCCCAGAGAAAGTCCTTGAGGTGTAATGTCGCCTGTAATGCCAAGCCAGAAGGCGAAGAGGACTATCCAAGTAAGCAGGAATCTCTCCCAGGGAGGAAGCTTCTGCCTCTCGTAGATTTCGTAAATGTACCTGTCCCTTATCTCTTCGAGCCTCTTCCTGAGGTACAAATGAACCCTACTCATTGAGGAGCCTCCTGACCTCTTCCACGATCCTTGGAAGTATTTCCCCAGCTTTGCCCCTACAGAAGAAGTCCGCTATCGGAGTTATACCTGACTCCTGAACGTTCACCTCTATAACCGTTCCGCCATTCTCCTTCACTATGAAGGGTATGTAGGCTGCGGGGTAGACAACGCCGCTAGTCCCAACAACTATCACAGCATCGGCAGTCTCAGCAAGCCTGAAGGCCTTTCTTAAGGCTTCCTCCGGTAATGGTTCACCGAACCAGACTACATCAGGCCTTAACAGCGAGTTGCACTTGGGACACCTAGGGAGCTCCTGACTGAGGATTTCATTTACCCTGCCGGTTTCCTTGAGGTACTCTCCGTAGTCGCAGGAGGTGCACTTAACCCTGAAGATGTTGCCGTGGAGTTCGATCAAGTTCTTGGTTCCGGCCTCCCTGTGAAGGTCATCGACGTTCTGGGTTATCACGGCTTTTAATATTCCCATCCTCTCGAGTTCAACGAGGGCGTAGTGGGCTGGATTTGGCTTTGCCTGAAGGATCTTCCGAATTCTCCACTTGTAAAACTCCCACACGAGCTTTGGATCCCTTGCAAAGGCCTCGGGCGTTGCGAGCTCTTCTGGCCTGTACTTCTTCCACAGTCCATCCTTACCCCTAAAAGTTGGAACCCCGCTCTCGGCGCTAATCCCGGCACCCGTGAAAGCTATTACATTCTTGGAGGAAGCTAAAACTCCCGCAACCTCGACTATCATCGAAGAAATTTTAGGCGATAGTCCTTAAAAACTGTTCCTTTATTTTTTTAATAAAGTTTTAAAAGCAAATACACAAAATTACGTTATGGGTGAGTAATATTGAAGCTTTTCACAATATCCCCTCATACTATGAGTAGGTGTGAATACTACATGATGAAAGCATTGTTCGGGAGATCGAGGCTTATAGTTACCAGGGAGGAGCTGGAGTATATCATTAGTTATTGTAAACCTCCGATAGGCCTTGTTTGGAGCTGGACTACAATAGGGGCACCCCCAGGATATTATAAGCTATATTTGAAAAAAGATACCCCACCTCGTTTTTCCGATACAAATCTTGAGAAGGCTATTGATAACATCTTAAAGAGCCTTGGCTACAGGGAGGGTGTTGATTATTTCAGGCAATACTCTATATCAGGGTACTATCTCGATTTTGCGTTTCCTAGTATTAAACTAGCTATAGAACCTGGAGCCACATACTGGCATACTCCCAAGTGGGTAAAGGGGGAACCTCTTAGACCAGTTGGATATGCTCCAGAAGATGTATACTATCCACCATTGGAAAAGGATATCAAAAAGAACGAAGTATTGAATAATCAAGGTTGGGTAATACTATGGATGAATGAGAACATTTTAAGTGCAACAATGAGGGGACGGATAAAAGGAATAATTAAGAGGGTCATCGAGAGTAGACAAGAGGAATTAGAGGAATTTTCAGAATCACAATAGGGCGCTCAGGATGCTAAAGCTCCACCAAATAATCCCAATGGAAGTTATAAGGATACTTGCAAAGCACAACTTCAGGTTAGTTGGCCCTTGGCGTGAATTCTACCCCCTAAAGGGCAATGCCCTCTTAATAAAGGAGCTTCCCTTGAAGATAACCTTTGTAAGGAAAAAATAGAGAGGTCATAGAAGAGCTGAAGCCCTACTGTAGCAGGACAGTTAAGGGGAAGAACAAAGTTTCCATGAAGATAAAGGGAGATAGGCATTGGATCGTTCTCCAATTCAAAGAATAATTCCCTCTTTTAGGGCTTCCCTAACTATCCCTATCATTCTCTTCTTCCTTTCAAACTCTTTGGGAGTATAGCAGAGGATTTCAAAATCTCCAACTATGCCCTCTTTAAACAACAACTTCAGAACTTCAGTAGATCTGTCCGTGAACTGCTTTTCTTCAAATGCTTTGGAAACCACTATCAAATCGTAGTCACTGTCCTTTAGAAAATCTCCCCTAGCTCTAGAGCCAAAGAGAATAACAGTAGCATCTGGATAGGCCTTCTTTATGATTTTAACTAAACTTTCAATCTTCTCCTGCAAAACTCCACCACCTTCTTAGCTTTTTCAAAGTGCTCTACTGCGGATCTCCTGTTGTATATTCTCGCTGGAACTTCGTTTGCAGCATCAGGATCTCGTAACGGTGTTGAGGTCAAGAACGGCATCGATGATTTCCTCATCTTTAATGTTTAATTCTTGGGATAACCTAATTAAGCTATGAGTTTTCGGGGGAAATTCTTTTTTTGATCTCGATGTACAGGGCCTTAAGGGCTTTTTCAGCGGCCTGCTGGGAAAAGAATACACTAGCATAGTACCTATCGGCATCTATTAAAACTTCCACAGTTTTTAGATCCTCCAGTGCCTGCTCCCAGAGCAACCTCGCTTCTTCCCTCATACAGAGTTCCTAGGCAGATAATATTTTTAATCCTTCTCACTATCGAAGACCATGCAACACGTAATTGCGCTCCATCAAGTCTACGGCGAGCTGATATTTAGAGGGTTAAAGTGGCATGAAATAAGGAGAAGTAGGATCTTCGAGGAAGGTGATATCGTCTTCCTCTACATAGCGAGAGGGGACTTGTACACGCTGAAGAAGACCCTCCGAAGGCTGGGCCTGACCGAAGAACAAACCCTTACGAAGAGGGGAACCATAGCTGGGGGATTTGAAGTTGGAGAAATCATAAAGGCTGATTTTGAAACCCTTTGGGAGCTCACGAAGGATACAAGCGGGTTAACATTCGTTCACGGCGAGAGCGAGGGGAAGAGGTGGCTTAAGGGGTATATAAACGAGTTCGGCTACGCCTTCACGATAGAGAGGCCCTTCCTCTTCAAGGAGCCCGTGACCAAAGAGGAGCTCAAAGAGAAGTACGGGGTTCACGTCGAGGGCATAATACACTTATCCCTCAGAACGAGGAGGCCCTGGGTTAAGGAGTTGCTCGAGGATCTAATGACGAGGGATTTCGAGTACATCTAGAGTCTGCTGTTTAATAGTTACCTCTTGCTGGGAGATAACAATTCTCCCACTATGCTCCTCAAGTAGCTCTCTCCTTACTATTAGCACATGCTTTCTCAAGTTCTTCCCTTAGAAGTCTCTCCGTTTCTTTCTCAATTAGCTTATCAATCTCCTCTGGACTAAGATCCTCTCGCCTGAAAATTCCATGATATCTTGCCAATTTTTTGCGTGGAATATTCCGGTCCATAGCTAATAGGAACATCTTGAGAAAAATTAAGTTTTGCCAAAATGATTTTAATTATACACTTTTGACCCAAAAGCTACACAAAAGGGCAAAGGTTTTTAACCCGACCTAACAACTCATGACGGGTGGAATGGAATGACGATAAAGGCTCCAACCCTAAACTTGCCCGGACTTGGCGTTGATCCCCTAACGCAGAGGATAAAGGAGAAAGAGAAGAAGTGGAAGTACAAGATCGCGGTTTTGAGCGGAAAGGGGGGAGTAGGGAAGAGTACCGTCGCCGTTAACTTGACTGCGGCTTTAGCCAAGATGGGCTACTTCGTCGGAATACTCGATGCAGACATACATGGCCCAAACGTTGCCAAAATGCTCGGCGTTGACAAGGCCGAAGTTTTTGCTGAGAAGTTCGACGATGGACACTTCGAGATGATACCTCCAATGGCGGACTTCATGGGTCAGGTTACTCCAATAAAGGTAATGAGCATGGGAATGATGGTTCCCGAGGATCAGCCAATAATCTGGAGGGGCGCCCTTGTTACAAAGGCAATAAAGCAACTCTTAGGGGACGTGAAGTGGGGCGAGCTTGACTTCATGATAATCGACTTTCCCCCAGGAACTGGAGATGAAATCCTAACCGTAGTTCAGTCGATACAGCTCGATGCCGCCATAATCGTTACCACCCCCCAGGAAGTTGCCCTTCTTGACACTGGAAAGGCGGTAAATATGATGAAGAAGATGGAAGTCCCATATATAGCGGTAGTGGAGAATATGAGCTATTTGATCTGCCCGCACTGTGGAAACAAGATAGACATCTTCGGAGAGGGGGGAGGAGAAAAGCTCGCGGAGAAGGAAGGCGTTGACTTCCTGGGCAAAATACCAATAGATCTTAAAGCAAGGGAAGCAAGCGACCTCGGCATTCCGATAGTGCTTTATGGCGATACCCCAGCTGCAAAGGCCTTCATGGAGATAGCAGAAAAGCTTGTAAACAAGCTGAAGGAAATGAAGGGAGATGAGAAGGAAGAGTGAAGGAGTCCTACTCGCGCTCAGTGGAATGTTACTTTATGGTCTAGAGCCAGTGGTTATAAAAGCCAATCCTGCCAATCCCATAAGCTTTGCCTTTTTCTCTGCTTTCATTGCCTCCCTGATCCTTTTCCCCACCATTAACCTGCAAGAGGCAAAAGCTACGTGGAAGAGAGGGGCGCTAATAGGCTTCTTTGGAACCTTCCTTGCCTACATTTCGTACTCAATTGGAGCGAGGCTCTCCACGGCGGTAAATGCTGCATTAATAACTAGAGCTGAAGTCCTCTTCTCCTTTATCCTCGCCTCAATATTTTTAGGGGAGAAGATTACAGGGAAAAGGTCTTTCTATTCCCTCTTGGTGCTTTCAGGAGTTACTATGGTTATAACCCAGGGTAAAGGTCTAGAAGTGCGCGTTGGAGATCTCCTTCTCCTGCTCGTTCCACTGTTCTGGCAGATCGGGCACGTCATTGCGAAGAAAACTAAAGCAGGCCCTCAGACGATAGCCTTCCTCAGGAACTCTTTTGGCTCGCTCTACCTGCTCCCCCTTGCCGTGGCTACCGGTTTAGAGTTCACCCCCTATTCGGTAGCGGAGGGCTTCATAATAGCGGTTGGCCAGCTGGTATGGTACGCCTCGATAAAGAGAATTGATCTATCCCTCGCGACGGCAATAATAACTCCAGCTCCAGCCGTTGCTATTGGCATTGCACTCTTCATGGGCGAGCCAATAACTGCATGGCATCTCTTCGGGTTTGCACTTATAATCCTGGGAACTTTAGGGCTTAGCAGGGAGTGAATTCACTGTCTATACATTGCAATAAATTCCCGGGGTGTCAGGATGTAGAACTCGTGGTCATTGAGCTTGAATCTCTTGTTTTTGCCCCTGATCTTCAGAAGGTGCTTCCTGTCGTAGGTTATCAGGAACTCGGCTTTTGCGTTATACACAACATCAAGGAATGGAATATCCTCGGGATCTCCAACCTTCTCAAGGAGGGCCTTGAATTTTGAAAGGAGTGCTTTATTGGAACTATCTTGGAGTGGCTTCTTATGAGATGATATACCCCTCAGCTTCTTCAGGGGATAAGTACTTGAGAGCCTTCTTCGAAGTTAGTTTCCCCTGATATTCTCTGAGAACCCACTCCGAAACATAGTTCACGATGTGACCCTCTGCTAAGGGCTCCAATACCTCAAAGGCATAACCCTTAGTTGAGATTGCGCCTGAGAAAAAAGTACAGATGTGTTAATGACTACTCGAGGCCTAGCTCCTTTAGCCTCTTTTCTATTAGCCTCCATTTCTTGATTTCCTCCTTAACCTCATAGTATAGTTCGATTGCTTCTTCCTCGCTTATTTCCCTTTTCCCTTTTTGAGACTGCAGGAATTTAATAGCTTCTTCCCTCGTCATTTTCTTCATTCCTGTCTTCTCAAGCTTCTCAAGGTTGGCCTTCCACTCATAGTACTCAATAAGCTCTTCGGGAGACACTCCAACGGCCTTTGCAACCTTTTCAATGAGCAACTTAACACCCTCTGAATCTTTTACGCTAATTGCCATCTCCTGCACCTTATGATAAATTCCTTTGAGGGTTATTAAATTTGTTTGGGATCAATTTGAGCTTTCGGTTCATTTAGCTGGTAGGTTCCCGGGAATGTTAAAATTATAAGTGAGGGGAAGCAAACTTTGTAAAGATTAATGTGAATATACTAACTGATGAACGTTAGTAATAGAGCAATTTCAGGAGCTCTATCTGACTTTGAGTTATCTTTAAGCAGAAACTTTGGTTTAACGTTGAGAAAGTATCAAAGAGTAATTTCTGAGGCCGTTTTAGAACATGCGTTTGTACATGAAGATGGCATCAAACTAAACATTATTACAATGCCAACTGGGAGCGGAAAGACCTTTATTGAAATGGCGATAGCGTACTTCATTGTAAAGCTTCTGGGAGGAAAAGTACTTGTCTTAGAGCCAACAAGATTACTGTGTGACCAGATGGAGAAAATATGGAGTGGAATTTTTGAGGATATAGCAAAGGGATACGAAGGAAGATGTGAGGCTTTTCAAAGACAGCCTTCCGTGGTTATAACAACTCCCCAAACCGCATTGAAGTGCGTAGAGACGTTGAAGGATTATAAGTTCGTGATAATTGACGAGGTTCATCATGCATTTGGGAACAAATTCTATGTGGAATTAATAACAAAACTCAGGCCAGAATTTTTGTTTGGGTTCTCAGCATTAATACCTAAGCGCAAAAAGTTTAGAATTCCTCAGGAATTCGTCATCAATGTAGGTGAGCCAAAGTACTATGAATATGACTATGCAAAGCTCGTAGAAATAGATAGGGAGTTTAAGCTTCCAAACGTTATCCTTGATATGTTTGATTCAGAGTTTAATGAAGCCGAAAAGGAATTATACGAGAGATTGCTTTTTGAAGACATTGATGGAAGAACCAGATATCACTTAGAGAAAGCCCTGGCGAGCTATGGCATAAAAGCTTTTCTTGAAAGCTATGAGAATGTTTTGAGGAAAGGAAATGTCACAGACATCTTGGAGGGAATACATCAGATTAGAGGTTTATCTCATAAAGCAAGGACAGTTCTAGAAGTTCTGGAGGCATATGATGTTCAAAATTCTCCAGAGCTATGGCCAATTTTAATCTTCACTTCGAGAAAAGTTACCGCGAGAGAAATAGAAAAGGCCATTAGAAGCAACTTTAACTTAAGAGTTGCTGTAATAACTGGTGATACGTCAAAGAGGACAGACTCAGAATAATTAGCAGGGCCAAACGTGGAATTTTCCAAATTCTTGTTTTAACAATTGTTGGAGAGGAGGGATTAGATGTACCCACTGCAGGATTGCTCATAATGACAGACATCAGGAACAAGAGAGTACAATGACCTTGAAATTGTGCTAGAGAAGTTGAAAAAGGAAGGCGTTGATATAGATTCAGTTTTTCAGAGGAGACTGGAGGATATATTAGAAAAAGGGCTTAGCAAAACAATCTACGAGAGAATTGAAAGTGTTTATGAGAAAAAGGGGAAGCCTGTGTCTTTTTGTGAAATTATTGCTGGAGATGAAATTAGCGCTCCTGAAGACTGCCTGAAAACTGTAGTTAAGCATCTGATGGCCGACAAGCATATTAGGGAATATTTAGGAGAATATTTAGAAGCGTTCCGCGCTTTGATGGCTCCATTTATAGAGAGAAAACTTAATCTCGAAACAATTCTCCTCTTTCTTTTATCATTCTCTCCAAATGAACTTAGGGATATCTACAGCAGTAGCATTTACTGGGCGTTAGCCAGGGTTCCATTTAGAAGGGACATAAAATTTAAGATCAAGCTTGGGAGAAGACGCCTTGAATCAGATGTGCTGGGATACTACGTTCTTCTAGAGTCCTATGCACGGACAGTAGAGAATATAAGGAGAGAAAGGAGGAAGGAGAGGAATTCTATGCTTCCCAATTTATATAATATTCCGAAATATTTGTTGCATGAGAAGTTGTACACATTGCATTCAAACATCATAAAAAGGGCACCTCAAATGCTTTTCATTGAAGAATTATCTCAATTGCTGTTCACAAACAAGGTAAACAAATATTTAGACACTAAGGTTTTGAATTGTTTTCTGCAGAAACTGTCCAGATCCCAGGAGATTTTAGTGTTTCTATATTCAAGGTCTTTAAATAGACGCATGCTCCCAAGGTTAAATCCCTTCAGCAAGAATGGAGGCAAAGGAGGATCCATAGAAATTCGATATTTCATCCAGGGGCCTCTTAGCCATATCTTAAGCGCTTATATTCCAACAAAATATGGAGAATGCTACAAAGGTTATGGATCCCAAATCATGAACATCAACGTGTATGGAGTAAATGTTCATCTAGAAATCATCCTTAAAAAGATATAAACCAGAATTGTCCAATAACTTCATTTGGAGGTGTCATTGTTGAGCAAGGTTATCACCATAGAAGTTCCAGATTGGGTGGATGAAAAAAAGTTAAAGGAGGTAATAAACAGGGCATTAGCTGAGATTTCACCAAAGGTTATGTCAATAAATAAACTAAGGGAGATGCTTGGGATAACAGAAGATGAGTTAGAGGATGAAATATTACAGGACTTTTATGTGAGGAATAAGGAAAAGGAGAGGATTAAATGGTTGTATTAGATACGAGCATCGTTATTGAAAGGGTGAAAAATAGGCAGGAAATTAATGAAAACATAACAGGTGTCACCTTTGTCGAATATCCTGGAATTGTCAGATACAAAAGATTCTATGGAAATGTCTTGTTTCCTACGTTTGAGGATATTCTACTCGCTCATACTATCCAGATATCACTTCTAAAGATTGGGAAACCAAAGTCATTCGCTGATTTGCTAATAGCGTCAATCTGCATTAATAATGGAGAAGAATTAGTAACAAGGGATAGCGACTTCTTAGATATCGCAAAAGTTTCCGACCTAAAACTTAAATTCATCCCCTAAATTTACTCCCTCGTCCAGTAGTGCTCCTTCCCTGGGAACTTGCCCTCCTTAACTTCCCGCTTAAACTCGCTTATTGCCTTGAGTATCTCCTCCTTTAAGTTTGCATACCTCTTCGCGAACGGCGGTGAGAAATCTATTAAGCCGAGGACGTCGTGCCAGACTAAAACTTGACCATCAACCCAGGGACCAGCTCCAATGCCAATGGTCGGTATTGAAACTTCCTCGGTAACCATCTTAGCAACATCCGCATAGACGAACTCCAAAACCACTGCAAAGGCCCCTGCCCTCTCCAAAGCCTTTGCATCCCTTATTATCTCCTCAACCTCTTCATCAGTGCCACCCATTATCCTGTAGCCCCCAAGCCTGAGGTACCTCTGCGGTGTTAAGCCCGTGTGGCCCATGACGGGGATTCCCATCCTAACGAGCTTCCTCACAAGCTTTTCATGATCAGCCCCACCTTCTATTTTTACGGCATCTGCTCCGGCCTGAATCAGCTTTATCGCATTCTTAACTCCCTCTTCAACGCTGACCTCGTAGCTTCCGAAGGGCATGTCCGCCAAAACAAGAGCCCTCTTTACGGCCTTTGCTACAGCCCTAGTGTGAAAGACCATTTGCTCCATCGTCACATTTAGGGTGTTCTCATCACCGTAAACAACCATCCCCAGGGAATCTCCTACGAACACGATATCGAAGCCGGCCTTATCTGCCAAGAGTGCCGAGGGATAGTCGTAAGCTGTGATCATGGTTATCTTTTCCCTGCCCTTCATCTCCATAATCTTCTTAGGTGTTACCTCCCTCATACTACCTCCTCCCTTTAAGAAAGTCCACTCTCTCGAAGTCCTCATCGAAGGTTGCAATTTTATCAATTCCGTAGTGCCTGCAAGTTGCAGCTATTATTGCATCGTTAGGTAGCAGATCATACTTTTTTATAACAGCATCAAGATCTGAGAGCACCTCCCCACTAACGTTAAGGATCTCAAATATCGAGAGTAACTCAAACACGGGCGTCAAGTTAAGAGCTTCAATGATAGATGGATTTCTCTTGATATCGTAAGGTCTCATCTTGATTTTAGTCCTTATATAGTAGAACAGAACTTCAGAAGTAACGATTGGATTTATTAACCCTTTTACCTCCCCAAGCTCAACCATCATGATTAACTCCTTTGCATCTTCGATGCCAGAAAGATGATAAATTAAAACGTTAGAATCAAAGAATACCTTCCCCCCAGCCATCTTCTATCTCCTCGATTATCTTATCGACTTCCTTTCTGTCTAGTTTTATTACTCCGAAGGTCTTCTCGGTAATGCTCGGAAATACATGAATTATTACTTTCTGCCCGTTTTTTTAAGTTCACCTTTTTCAGGGGCTTAAACACGCCATCCTCATAGATAGCCTCTATTTTCTGCATAAGTTCCACCATAACTTAATAGCGCGCTCCTTTTATTAACGGTAACGGTGGGGGAAGTGATAATCGAGTATGGTAATCTATACTTGATCGAACTCCCCCTTGAGTTAAAGGGCTACAGAAAGTTCATTGGCTCCTGGGTGATAAAAGATCTCAACGCGGTGGTTGACGTTGGCCCAGCATCAACGGTGAAAACCCTTAAGCGGGCCCTGGATTCTCTAGGAGTTAAGGTGGAGTACGTTTTGCTTACTCACATCCACCTCGACCATGCGGGAGGGATAGGCCACTTCCTCAGGCTGTACCCTAAGGCTAAAGTCGTCGTTCACGAGAGGGGAGTCAGGCATTTAGTTAATCCCGAGAAGCTGTGGGAGGCGAGCAAGAGGGTTCTCGGTGAAGTAGCTTTGGCATATGGGAGACCTCTCCCAATTCCAGAAGAGAACATCGCGAAACCGCCCGAGGGGATTGAAGTTGTTGAAACCCCTGGGCATGCCTCGCATCACCAGAGCTACCTCTTTGGCGAGTACCTCTTCACTGGGGATTCTGCGGGAGTGTACTTAGACGTTGATGGTGAAGTGTACCTCAGGCCGGCAACCCCTCCAAAGTTCATTAAGGAGCTCTACATTGAATCCCTCGAAAAGATGATCTCCTTAGGGAGCAAGAAGATATGCTTCGCTCACTTTGGCATGCTTGAAAATCCAAAGATACTGGAAAGGCATAAGAAGCAGGTGGAGCTGTGGGTAGAGGTTGTAAGGGGGAACATGGGAAAGGGCATTGATTCGATAATCGAAGAACTCTTGGAGAGAGATGAGCTCCTAAAGCCTTACGAGAAGCTTGAAGAGGACATAAAATTTAGGGAGATGCAAGGAATAGTAAATTCAATTAAGGGGATTATGGAGTATTTAGGTGAAAGAAATGAGGGGCATTGAGCTTTTTGTCGAGTCAAGGAAGTTCCAAGTAGTTCTTGAACCTCAGCCGGAGGGAGGGTACGTTGCCTATGTTCCAGAGCTCCCAGGATGTTTGAGTCAGGGAGAGACCGAAGATGAAGTCCTTAAGAATATAAGAGAGGCGATAGAGCTGTACCTTGAAGTGAAAGATTCAAGACACTAGGCTTTTCCTTACAAAGTGCTATACTTTCAACTTCTTCAATTGATTTGCAGGCTACATTCCAACAGTCAATTAAGAATAAGAATTCTCAGAATTGTTTATGCGATCTAGTATGAAAGCGCGACACATCTTCTTAGCGATGATTTTCGCCATCTCATAGCTATATATTGGCTGAGGCGTTGGATCCTCTCCCCGGAATTCTAACATATGTTCCAAGATTATATCTCCCTGCTTGAAATACCACCCCACTGCATCACTCACGTATAAAGACGTTATCGGATCTTGAGGGCAACTATTTAGCAAAGTCAGAGCCTCATATCTTAGATCAAGGACCATCTTCACTCTATCCATGGTGGTTCTCGTACTGTTAAAGGCTAGATCTAGAGTTTTAAATTCACTTATATGTTCATTTTGCAATTGCGTATAGGAGATAATAAATTGCCGCAGAATAATACTCCCTCTCTGCCCCCATAAGCCCCAATTTTTTATTATACTCTTTCCAGTTGCACGCCACTGCAGCCATGAACTTCGTGGAATTGCATGGAATGTCAATACTTAAGAGGTAGCCCCTGAGTGCATATACATCCTCCTGTAATTCATTTGGACTGAAGTTACCGGAGTTAACACGAGTCATTAGCACTCGCGCATCTTCCAAGAAACTTCTGGCAAATTCCAGGTAACCTCCTACCCAGCCTCCTAATATAGTGACGTTTTCAATTTCTTCTGGAGTTTGAGGGTTTGGCATTTTTTGAAGTCTTTTCAAGAAATTACGTGAATCGTTCATGAAGATTTCTGGCTTGAGAATGTCTTCTTCTACTATGAGGCCAACTACCATGTAATCGGTAAAATTAACTCCCCTCTCCAGTATCTTTTTCCACTCTTTCTCGACTTCATTTTTCATGATGGTAAGGTTTCGAAGCTCTTCCTGGGCATACTCTATTAGTTTTATACGATCCGAAACTGCAAGGATTGAGCCAAGTGAATCTGAAGCGATAATGGCACAACTTCTACTCTGCTTTAGAGCAGTGTAAAATTTGCCCTCCTCTTGAAGGGTATATACATCCTTAATACAATTATCAACGCTCTTTATATCTTCCTTCGAAGCATTTAATTCAATGAGCTTATTTTTAAGAAACAACACTCTTTTAATGGCATTTTCAATATCTTCTCTGCTCAATTTTTGATTGAGGTAACTCCTGTAAGTGCGGTTATACTCCAACTTATAGGCCTGAAGATCAGACTCTATTAACTCTAGGGTTTTGTTGAGCTCTATTTCTTTTTGTTTTATCCTCTCATATTGTGAGTATTTCAAACATGCTACAAAGATAGAAATAGAAAGAATAATAATGATTAGAAGTGTTTTCAAATTTTTCACTTCCATCCACTCCTCGTAACTCTAGGTATAATAATATATTCTTGTTTTTACAATAATACTTGCACTTCTCGTTGTTTCCCAAGAACTGAATATGGAATCACGTGATTCCTTCCTAGTATAGGAGTGGGAATGCTATTGTGAGAATACCGAGCTATATATAAGGTTGCCCCTCCACTTACCTTGAATTTATAGTCACCTTCCTTAGGATTGGTTATTATCCAAGTTAGCCCGGCTCCATAATCTGTACCTTTAAATGTAGATATTCCGTAGAATTTGATTGTTATCTTCTTAACGTCAAGGAACGGTTTTTGATCATTCCATGAAATCTGGATTGTATAGCTATCTCTCTTACTCTCCCCTAAACTAGATATGATATCACTAAAGCTTGGGATGCCGAGAATATCAGCTAGAAGATCTATGGCTTTCTTGAAAAACCCTTTGTATTTGTCTTCTAGACCTGACGTATTATGTCCTGAATCTACAATAAAGATACCTTCCCTGCCTCTTACGATCCCCACATAAGTATCAGGACTAGGTTTGGTAATCTCGATTGAGATCCAATGCCCAGAGCTCGTGGGGAAATAATAGTGGTTCCACCTATACTTCCAACTATTTCCGAGTTTCACCCTAAGGAAGAAGACTTGTGGGAGTGTCACAGTATCATCTTCATTTACCGCAACTGCCTTAGGCAGATACGTTGAGGCAACGCCCACTTTACCTACAAAGTGCCTATTCCAATAGTAGGGAGATGACGAAGCAGCTTTTGTTTCTGGTTCTGCAGCGCTACTAAATCCGCTCGTTAGTCCTAGGACTAATATTCCAATGATTAAACTAAAAATCCTTTTCAAGCATAACACCTCCATAGAGATATTTTTATTATGTATTAGGTTAGGGTATATATTATAAAACTTATGCCGTATAAATAATACGTGGTTTAAATAATATATCAAGACACTAATAGTTATGATAATTTTACTAATCAAAGTTAAATATAGGAGAACAAAATTATACTAAAAGGTTCTTAAAAACATGAGGCCAAACTTGAGGCAAGGGGTGGTTAAAATGGAGTGGGAGATGGGGCTTCAGGAGGAATACCTTGAGCTCATAAAGGCCGGGAAGAAGAAAATTGAGGGGAGGCTTTACGACGAGAAGAGGAGGCAGATAAAGCCTGGGGATATAATCTCCTTTGAAGGAGGGAGGTTAAAGGTCAGGGTCAAGGCAATTAGGGTCTACAAATCATTCAGGGAAATGCTTGAGAAAGAAGGATTGGAGAACGTTCTCCCTGGGGTCGAAAGCGTTGAGGAGGGAGTGCAAATATACAGGCAGTTTTATGACGAGGAAAGGGAGAAGAAGTATGGGGTTGTGGCGATAGAGATTGAGCCTCTAGAGGAATAATTTTTGGTGAATTCAAAATGGAAATTGAAGGAAATACCCTGAGAACAATAGATAAGGGTAGAGGGACTAGGTGAGTCACTTATGTGTATCTCGTTAGAGATAACATGCTCGTTCCGCTCAGGTTACTGTTCAAGCCTGAGAATCGTTCAGGAATTCTTGAATTAGAACCTCTCAGGGAAATTAAACTGCTCGAGTTCAAGTTTGATGAGATGGTTGGCTAAAATTGAGGTAATATGAAGTCAAACAAAATAAATTGGAAATGAGACACCTAACAAGAATCGATATTAGGGAGTATATCCACTTATTTAGAGAGGAAACGGAATATTTAGAGTATTACATGAGGACTGTGATCCGTTTCCGCTACCAGTTATAGTGTAACTGGTGCGGTTGGCTTTTTACGCCTGTCCACATTGAGGCTACCAGGTCAAACGGGAGGTCATTAACCTTCAGGCTGAACGGAAACAGCCCGGTAAAAATCCTGTAAAACACATAAGAATTATCATTAGGAAGGGTGCACTTGGAATAGCAGTAAGCGAAGCCATAAAAACGTGGATTAAAAAGTCAAAGAAGCTGGTGAAGAAGAGTGAAAAGGAGCGTGACAGTAAAACTACAACCCTCAAAAGAGCAGGAAGAATTTTGTTAGAGTTAGCCCATGCTTGTGCAATAATATAGAAAACGCTTGAAACAATTTAAAGAATTTGGCAAAAACGGTAGGTAAGGGGAACTGGTCTAAGACCCAGCCAGAGAGGCTGATCTCATAATGAAACCCCTCAAAACCTCCTTGCCACTGGCAAAGGGTTAACTCATTAGAGCCCCCACCCAAGGGGCGGAGAGGAAGTCAGATTGCAAGTTTTCCATAATTATGCCCTCTTAAGCCTTTCGGCCCTTTTGTCACTATTTAACAATGACCAAGGTTTTGTCCGAGAGCAACCTTATGACATCGTTGTAACTCGGAATGATTTCAAACCTGTACTCCCCTAGAGGCATTTCTATGGTCTTACTGTCAATGGTATACAGGAGAAGTGGTCTTATAAACACGATGTTCGTTTTCGTGGACCTCTCATCCTTCAGGGCAAATGTTAGAACCCTCGAAGTTTTCGGGGGAATTTCAAATGGAGAGAAATCCACGACCCTTATCCCGGGTATCTCCACTCTTACCCCCTTTATATACACGGTTGAGTTCGTTGGGTTATATATCTCATACTCTAGCCTGCTACCATCTAGCTTGCCCTCACTTCCAATCTCCGCTACCTTAGAAGTATCTACCCTCAGTTTGCCGCTCTCCTTCACGCCGTAAGCTACTATCCTCATTGGTATCTTAACTTCAATATTGCCCGAGCGAAGAACGAACTTCGCATCATCTGCGATGCACTTGCCTTCCTTCCTAAGCTGTAGCAGAATAATGAACTTGTACTCTTCAATCCCTTCCCCAATAATATCGTGAGAGGGTACTATTGTCAGAAGGTTCAAGCACTTAGGCAGATCTCTCACACCGTAGACTGCTGACATATTGCCCATCTTTCTGATCCAGTAAACATGAAGCTCTATAACATCCCCAGGATAACCAGCATAGTATATATCCTGCCTTCCTATGAACATCTGCCCATTGATTTCTGGACTTTTAGTAATGGTCTTTGGCACTAAGAACACTCCACTCCCAACTATCATACCTAGGATAAATGCAAAAATTACCTTCCTCATTTCGATCACTAAAAATTAGGAAGTAGTAAAAATATATAAGAATTGCGTTAGAACTTATAAACTGCCCCCTGTGTTTGAGGATGTAACTAACTTCGAGATACAGTTTCCGTTATCAGTTGTCTTTTTTCTTTGAAAGGTGGGGAGGAGGTTAGTCCCCTTCACATCAGGGCACCTTAACCCAGGCTGAAGGGAAACGACCCAAACAAAACCACAAAATCTACACACAAACATAACAAAGGGAATAAACAGACTATTCATCTATAAAAAACTTTTCGCTCATGTTCATTTGCAATCACATGTTTTTATCTGCCCTCTTATTATACAGTAGCCTATATAGCCTCGGTAGATTTTTGAGGAGTTTTACTTAGAGAGAGGCGATAGCGATGCCGGAGTATTTTCCATACCAGAGCCTTCGACCCCATCAGGAGGAGTTCATAAACCTAGTTAAGGAAGCCGTTAAAAGCGGAAAGAACTTAATAATAGAAGCTCCTACGGGCTTTGGAAAGACAATAAGCGTTCTGGCCGGAGTATTGCCCTATGCAATTTCCCTGGGGTACAAGGTGATCTACCTAGCGAGGACGCACAAACAGATGGATAGGGTTATAGAGGAGCTCAAAGCAATAAGGAAGGTAGGAAACGTTAGTGGAGTCGAGTTTAGAAGTAGAAAAGACTTGTGTCTTCACAAGTATATTCAGACGTTCTCCCCAGATGCTTACACGAGCATGGTCGTTTGTAAAAGCCTGAGAAAGCTCGGGAAGTGTAAGTTCTATGAAAACCTAAAGGAGAAGAAAGATAGGGTAAAGGAAATCGTTGAATTCTTCCTGGAAAGGCCGTGTTTTCCCTGGGAAATTCTTGAATACTCTGAATTACTGGATCTGTGTCCGTATGAGGTGACGAGGAAAATCGGTGAGAAAGCTAACGTAATCGTGGCAAGCTACCTATATATGTTGAATCCCCGGATAAGGCAGGCCTTTATGGACAGCCTTGGAGTTGATTACTCCGATTTAATAGTGATATTTGATGAGGCCCATAACGTTCCCGATCAGGCAATATCAACGTTAAGTGACAGGCTGAGCGTAAGAAGCATAGAAAGGGCAATCAGGGAGGCTCATGAGTACGGAGAAGACGAGATTGAAAACTTCCTCTCGATATTCTTGAGGGGACTAGAGGTACTGTACAAAAAAAGGCTTGAAAATTATGAATCCTCCGAGATCCCTATAAGGCCCCAGGAGGTCTTTGAACATCCCATGCTTGTCCTCTCTTACTCTCCCAGGGATCTAACTGAAATCATAAACTACATGATAGAAATTGGGGATGCGATAAGAGAGGACAAGATCGAGAGGAATCTACCTCCAAGGAGCTACGTTGGAAGGGTAGGAGAGTTTCTGTGGAATTGGCTCTCCGTTGGAAATAGAGAGGACTACATCCATCTTTTTAGCAGGGAAAGAGGGCTCGCTCTGGAGCTCGTAGCCCTTGATCCCTCAGTGGCCTTGGAGTTCGTTAACGAGGTTCACTCTGCAATCTTCATGTCGGGAACTCTAAGCCCTCTCGAGGCATTTAGGGACATCATAGGAGTAAATGCTGAAGTAAAGAAGTTCCCCAGGATGGTAAAAAGGGAAAACGCAATAGTTTTAGTTGCGAGGGATGTTTCGACGAGGGGAGAGGAGAGGAGTCCCAGTCTATACAGGAAGATCGCCGAGTACATTTTTGAGGCTGTGAAGATAATTCCCAAGAACGTGGGTGTTTTTACGGCTTCATACGAGGTATTGGAGGGAATAATAAGTACCAATGTTCACGTAAAGATCGAGGAGGAAATAGGGAAGAGGGTATTCATAGAGAAGAAGGATGCAAGCTCAAGTGAAAATGATGCCATGGTTAGAGAGTTCAAATTGCACGCAAAGAAAAACGGAGCAGTTCTCTTTGGCGTCATGGGAGGGAGGAACAGTGAAGGTCAAGATTACTCAGGAGATGAAATGAATGGTGTTGTTCTAGTGGGCATTCCCTATGCTCGGCCAACTCCGAGGGTTCAAGCTCAGATAAGGTACTTCGAGAAGAAGTTTCCTGGGAAGGGAAGGTACTACGGCTACGTTCTACCTGCCCACAGGAAGCTCGCTCAAGCCGCTGGAAGGGTTCATCGCTCTGCTGAGGAAAAGGGGAGCATAGTTATCCTTGATTACAGAGTCCTGTGGAATAACGTTAAAAAGGATCTCCCCGACTGGATGGTTGAGACCATGAGACCAGTGACTTTGCCCCTCATGAAGATCAAGCTTAGGAGGTTCTGGAGGTCTGGTGGGGGTGGAGTTTGATATATTTGTGAAAAAGTGGAAGGATGTTTTAATAACAACCATTGAAAGCTTAATCTTGATGTGGTTCGTCTATGCTTTTCTCTACCAGAATTACCTCCTCTACAAGTGGCACAGAGGATTGCCCCTTCCGTCAAAAATGCCATTCGTCTTGGTGGGGGTTGCAAGTGGCTTGACATTCTTCATTTTCGAGATAGATAAGTTAATTAAATCCTCCCAAGAAGGTATTAGTGGTGTCGCTGATGGAAGAAGTGGAGAGGACTTTGGTGATAATAAAGCCTGATGCTGTTGTTAGGGGACTAATTGGTGAAATAATAAGTAGGTTCGAAAGAAAGGGACTAAAGATCGTTGGGATGAAGATGATTTGGATAAACAGAGAATTAGCAGAGAAACACTACGAGGAGCACAAAGGTAAGCCATTTTTCAATGCCCTCATAGAGTACATTACAAAGGCTCCCGTAGTTGTAATGGTCGTTGAAGGGAGACATGCAATTGAGGTTGTTAGGAGAATGGCCGGAGCAACTGATCCAAAAGATGCCGCCCCAGGAACTATTAGGGGGGATTATGGTCTAGAGATTGGCGATGCCATATACAATGTAATCCATGCAAGCGATTCAAAAGAGAGCGCTGAAAGAGAGATCAACCTGTACTTTAAGCCCGAAGAGCTATTTGAGTACTGCAAGGCTGCTGACTGGTTCTACAAGGAAAAGAGAAAGGCAAAGTGCTAACCTTTCATCCCTTTTGGGAAGTTTCTTACAAATCTTATCACGTTCCTTACATCTTTTTCTATTGTATCTGGCTCTGGTTTCATAAAAATGTAGATTACATTAGTCTTTGGAACTATCGCGACATGCTTGATGTTCTTCACATTTGAAAACCCTTCAATGAACTCTTTCACCTCCTTAACATCCTCATAGTTATCAAAGAGCGTCTCAAACTTTACTCCATTAACCTCCTCCTCCCCCTTAAGTAGCTCAATTTCCCTCTCAATCCCTGGCCTCATTCTGAAGTACCCCTTCTGGAGGAAGTGGACTTCTCTCTCTATTTCAAACGTCGGCCTGACAACAATGTAAAGCTTGTCATGCCTGTTTATTAGGAGGGAGACTGGGAAGTAGAGGATGCTGTGCCTTGGGAGAAGTGTCAAAGTGTACTCGAACTTTAGTACATCTGGGTCGTCAAGCTTGTAATAGGCCCTAAAACCTACGTATCCCCCTAACCATATGTAGTCCTTATCTTTGGGCTTCACTATGTCTTCTATGCTCCTCAGGTAATGTTGCATAAGCATCAGGTTGAGCTTTCTCCCCTTGTAGAACTGCAAGGATGAAACAGCGGCGAGAACCATTATTATGAAGATAATCATTGAGACCTCCATTATACCTCCTCCACCGGGTAGTACCTTTGGAGTGTTAGATCATCTAAAATCTCAACCTCATAATCTTTTAGGACACTCACAATGTCCTTCACTATCTTCGCCTGAATGGGCCAGACCATTGCCATCGCCGCAGGCTTTCTCGGCGTATTTCTAGCAAAGGCCATGTAAATAATAATCTTATTGTCCTCTTTATCAACCCTAGTTACGAGGCCCTCACTGACTATATCTTGGCCCGTGAACGGATTTTTGACTTTCCTCAGCCTCTCAAGAACTTCCAACTATCATACCTCCAACCCTCTTCAGCCACTCGATCCCCCTTGGCTCTTCTTGGAACATTGGTACCTCGACTACATCAACGCCTTCGAATTCTTTTCTTACCTCCTCCATAACCTTCTTCTGAGCTTTAATTTTGACCTTTATCTCAGGAACTTCATGTTCAAGCTTAATTACCTTGTTCATGACTACTAAGTTGAAGGGAATCTTGAACTTTTTCAAGCTCTCATAAGCTCTCTTGGTTTCATAGAGGGGAAGCATCTCCGGATTCATGACCGCAACGACTGAGGTCTTCTTGGGATTGGTTATAGTCTTGTACACGAATTCAATCTCGTCCCTGTAGGCCTTCAGCTCCTTCATTACTCCGTCCTCTTCCTCCTCCGTTGGGAGCTTTATCTCCTCTCCCTCAACTACAAACTTCTGCTCTCCTTGAATCTTTGCTATTGCCCTTCTTCTCTCGAGTATCTTCCTTCTGATCTCTATTAGCTTGTCCGCCCATATTAAAGAGATCCTCGGCAAGGCGAGAACCCTCAGCGTGAGGCCTGTTGGAGGAGTGTCAAACACTATGACATCCCAATTATTTCCTTCACTGAGTATTTCTCTTATAGCCTCAAGGGTAGCATACTCCTCTATCCCAGGGGAGTACCTGAGAACTTCGAAGTATTTCTCAAGGTTTATTACTGTTAAATACTTATACATGTTCTTCAAGTTCTTCTCAAGGTGCTCTAAGTACTCCTTAATCATTCCCTCCATGTCAAGTTCGCTCGCGTGGAGGTTTTCCATTATCTCCTTTGGCTCGTCTGAAAGCTTCTCCATTAAAACATCTCCAAGGTTGTGGGCTGGATCCAGAGAAACTATGAGAGTTTTGTAACCTGCTTCCGCCAAGGCAACCGCAAGGGAGGCTGCTGTGGTTGTTTTCCCCACCCCTCCCTTCCCAATTACGAATACTACCCTAAACTCATCCTGGGGAAGTAAGTACTCCTTCATGCTCCCACCTCAGTCTATGTCAAACATTCCTGCAACTTCCGCGAATACGTCATCTAGATCAACTGCCCTCTGTTGCATTACCTTTATCTCTTTCACCATATGAGGCATGAGCCTTAGGACGAGGGTGGTTGGTGGAGAGGGTATGCCGATAAAGGAGGCCATCAAAATTAGGGCAAACACATTCTCAAGCTCTCTCAGCTCAAACTCTATATATTCTGTAGAGCTCTGCTTGAAGTATCCAAAGAATCCCCTGAGAAAGTTCTTTATGGGCTCCACTCTAGTCCCCTCCTAAATACAAAAAGAAAAGAAAGAAGCTCAAGCAGTGGCAGCCTGATATTCTTCCGCCGGCTTCTTCCAGGCGTGGTACCAGTCAATGACAAGCAGGAAGTTCAGTGCTAGGCCTATGATTGTTATTAAGCTAACCCAGATGTTTTCCTTTCCTACATAGATCAAGAACCATGCCAATGCCGCGGTTACCGTGACCCAGAGGAACAGTGCTGGGATAACTACTGCCCATTTCCACGCCCCTGCAGGTCTCTGAATCTTTGCTACCCAAAGTGAAGCTGTCATCATTGCTATGCTCGCAAGCATCTGGTTCATTCCACTGAATGCTGGCCATATGACTAACCACTTGCCTACCCACGCAAGTCCTATTCCAAAGACGACCAATATTGCTGAAGCAATCCACTTGTTTTTGAGGATCTCTGGTCCTTTGATCATCTCGATAACCTCTTGCCATGCAAACCTTCCAAGCCTTGTCGCCGTGTCTAGGGATGTTAGTGCAAACGCTGAAACCCAGAGGCTAGCAAACAGGGTTCCGAGCTTTACATCAATGCCAAATGCATCATGTAATCCATAAGCGTAGCTCTTTGAGAATATTGTGACCTTCCCTATCTTGCTTGCGACCATTGGGGCATAGATTTGAGCCCAGTTTTGGAAGTTTATTACAACTCCTGCATCCTGAAAGACCTTTATTCCATACACTGCTATTGAGGATATGACTATTGTTGAGAGAAATCCCTCAGTAAACATTCCACCGTACCCTACAAGCAGACCATGGAGTTCATTGTCTAGTTGTTTTGAGGAGGTTCCTGAACCAACTAAGGAGTGGAACCCGCTTAAGGCACCACATGCTATAACTAACGGTATCGTAGGCCAGAAGGGTGATGGTTTCCCACCTACAACATGGGCGCTCCAAGTGGTGTACGCTGGAGCTGTGAACGTTCCCATGCCTTTAAGACCGACAATAAGGAACGCCACACCTCCAAGTATCAGACCAAACCACAGGATGTAGGCATTTAGGTAATCCCTAGGTTGCAGGAGAACCCAAACTGGTAGGGAAGATGCCACTATTATGTACAGCCCTAGGAATACATACCATACCTGCTTGCTTGCCACTATTGGGAACTTAAACCCTATGTATATTGCTAGAGCTAGTAATATTATGCCTATTATTGTTCCAATCTTGAAGTCTATCTGCACTTTGTAGAGCAACCATCCCAAAAGGACTGCAATCAGTAGGAATAATATTGATGCCGTTGCAGCTCCCGGCGTATTGACGAATATTCCAGCAATAACAGCCGCAAATGCTGCTATCACAAGTAGCAATGCAAACCAGACGTAAAGCTCAAAGGCCATGCTCGTTCTCTTGCTCATAAGCTTTCCGGCAATCCACTGGATAGACTTGCCATCGTAGCGAACGGAAGACATCAATGCTAAGTAGTCGTGAACAGCTCCGATGAAGACGTTTCCGAACCAGACCCACAGCAGTCCTGGGAGCCATCCCCAAGCCATTGCCACGGCTGGACCTACAATTGGCCCCGCACCAGCTATTGAAGCGAAGTGGTGGCCGTAAAGGACTAATGGGTGCGCTGGGACGTAATCAACTCCATCGTAGAGCCTGTGTGCTGGCGTTGGCCTGTTTGGATCTGCCTTTACTACCTTGTTCTGGAGAGCCTTACCATAGGTGTGATACAGGCTAACATAGATGAGACCCGCCAGAAATATGACAACGGCGGAATTCATAGGATCACCCCGGCATTTTAAAGGCGTCATCTCATATAAATCATTTTTGGACAAAAATTTGAACTATTTACAACTAACGAAAAGTTATTTTTGCCTTACCATTGTCTTTAAGCCATTGTAGAAGTTCCCTCGCAAAACCCAGCTTCTTCCTTTTCTCTTCCCATGCAGTTGTATGTTGCTTTAACCAAGGTTTACTCCACTTTCCAACCAGGCCTGAGAAGTCAAAACCCACAAGGATTATCTCTCTAGCCCCAAGCTCCTCTGCCAAAAACGCTGCCCTATCTCCATCGGTAAAGCCTCCAAAGTTGTATATTATGTCAAGGGGTTCAGTTTGGCAAGTTCCCAGAACTACGGGGAAGTGCGTTATGAGGGGGAGCTTGTCCATATTGTCACCGTGGGCATGAACTACCATAATCGCCCTTCCAGATGCCTTAATTAAATCTCGAATTCTCCCATCGAGATCCGTAACCACGATATCTGGGATTATTTGGTACTCTAAAAGGGCAGTAGTAGCTCCATCTGCTGCGATCTTTGTGCCATCTGAGAAATCGTATTTCCTCAGAGAATCTTCAAGATTAGGACCGGCACCGAACACGTAAACCTTTTTCATAATTAGGGCTTCAAGTTCTTCTTTAATTATGTAATTATCGTTTTCAATAAGGATTGCCCGTAGCAGTTCAGCTGATCTTCCATCTGCTTCTATTGAGTACCCCATCTCTCTGGCTATTCGCTCGTAAAACGGTTTCCACTCTTCCCACTTCATGTCGATTTAATATGGGAAATTAGGATATATAAGTTAATGCAACATGAGTTTGGTGGTCTTGATGTACGACGTGGAGGAGTTCTGGAAGTTTGATATGAGAGTCGGTCTCGTGAAAGAAGCCGAGAGAATTCCTAGGACGAAAAAGCTGATAAAGCTCGTCGTTGACTTTGGGAAAGAGGAGAGGACAATAGTCACCGGAATAGCAGATCAATACTCTCCAGAAGACCTAAAAGGAAAGAAATTTATATTTGTATTAAACTTAAAGCCAAAGAAATTCTCGGGAGTTGAAAGTCAGGGAATGCTCATAGTTGCCGAAACTGAAGAAGGGAGAGTCTTCTTAATCCCAGTTCCCGATGAGGTTCCCGTTGGGACAAAAGTTTGGTAAAGGGATCCGATGAAGAGCGAGCCCGGCACTGAATGGTGATGAGAGCTACCACTCCTGAGGAGCTACCCAAAGAATGCCCCCATTCCCTCCATTTCTTCCTCACTATAGCCCCTAACCTTGAATTCAGGCATCTTATCCTTAAGCTCCTCATACTCTTCTTTGCTTATCTCCTTGCCCTCACCACCCTTCACGTGAAAGTAAGCTCCGGCATCCTCGCCCTTATAGGCGAGCACGAATTCCTCCGCCTCGATGTTTTCGTAGTCGACGAAGATCAAGTTACCTCCAGTGAACGGCTTCTTGCACTTGAATGGAACGCTTGAAGCGTTGAGCATTGCATCCCCCAAGGCCATGTTCGCCTTTAGACCGTTGATTTCGGTGTAAAACTGCTTCCCTTCAAAGTCACCCTCGACTATAACGAGCTTCTTCATGCCCTCAAGATCCATAACCGGAGCGCCCTTCTTTTTAAGGATGGAGAACAACTCTTCTATTGTTTCCGCGTTCCTAAGGCTCGAAACCAAACCTTCAACCTTCATGCTTTCACCCACTGGGCTTGATATAAGGCCCTTTAAACTTTTATCATGTCTAGGGTTAAATAAGAGAGCATCATCCTGGCCTTCGCCCTCTCCTCGACTTCCTTCCTAAACTTTTTCAGGGATCTCTCGTCGAGTGGGAAGGTAATTGCCTCATACTTAACCTCCACGAGCAATAAGCCCTCCGGGGGAGCTGGAGGTACCTTCCTGCTCTTCTCGTACGTTCCTTGTAGCATCTCCTTTATATCCTGGGATCCAAGTTTGCCCGACCCGCAGAGCTCAAGGGCCTTGACTATCCTCCTCACCATCTCCCAAAGGAAGCTCTTCGCCTCAACCTCAACCACTAAAATTGGCCCGCTCTCCCAAACTTCAATCCTGTCTATGCTCCTAACCGTGTCCCTTCCATCAATCCTTGCGAATGCCGAGAAGTCGTGAATCCCCACGAAAAGCTTTGAGCACTCCTTAACCTTCTCAACGTCCAGATCCCAGGATGGGAGGTAGTACCTATATACCTTCGATTTGGCCCAAAACCTGGGGTGGAAATCCTGGGGAACCTTCACAGCTGAAAGAACCCAGATGTCTTCAAGTCTACCGTTTAGAACCATTGGATTGAGAATCCTCTCATCCTCCGTCGTTAAGGCAACAACGTTCCCTAAGGCACTCACACCCTTATCGGTTCTTGAAGCGCTCTTAAAATCCGAGAATTCTATGCCTGCATCGTTTAATGCTTTAATGATCTCACCCTCGACGGTTCTAACGTTTGGTTGCCTCTGAAAGCCATGGAACCTTGTACCATCGTAGGCTATTTTAAGGGCGATCCTCATATTTAAAAATCGGGATGTTCACTTTAATAATCCCACGGGAGGTTGCGAGATGAGGGGTAGCGTGAGTAAGGTTGTGAGTTTTGAAGACGAGGAGGAGTTTATAGAGGAGATGCAGGCCATATTTGACGTGTTCAGCGAGCTCTCCCAGAGGTACGGTGGGGGAAACGTGATAGAGGGAGTGATACTCTGGGATACAGTTGGAATTAAGGATAACGATGACGTTAAGGTATTTAGGGTAGGTGAGTTCCAGTTCATAAAGGGAACCCTCAACCTGCCGGTCGAGAAGATTTTCACCTTAGAGAGATTCTTTGACGAGCTTGAGAGCAAGTGGGATGAGATCAGCGTTGAGGACATAAAGTACTTTGTTGACCTGATGAATGAGGCCCTAGGAGAGGAAAGGGTCTACTACGATGCATATGATCTCGGCCTTAGGAGGGGAGAGGCTTATCTCGTGATAAACCTTAGGGCCCTCCAGTACTTGGATCATGTTATAGACGTTGATGATAGGGATGCATTCGAATGGGCCCTGAATACGCTTATGAAATATGTTTAGCGATTTTGAAAATATTTAAATTGCCCCCAGGATTAAAGCATGGGAACAAAAATGGACGTCAGGAAAATGCTCGAAGAGCAGTATGGCTATGCTCCAGATGATTTAGTTCTTGAAGTTAGGGGAAGGAGAATATACGCTTACAAGAGGTGCGAGTTTCCAGAAAAAGGCCACGAGGGAGTGTACTTTGGAAAGATAGAGGCTGATGGCATAAGGCTGACAATTGAGGGGGCGTTCATAATAGGGCCCAAAGCCACGAAAAATGTCATAGAGGTCGACGATGAGAAGGCGAAGGCATGGCTTAGGGGGGAGGACATAAAGGTTGATGAAGAGGGGAACAGGTGGGTTATCCTAAAGTGGAGGAACTATTGGCTCGGCGGCGGAAAGCTGATCAATGGCGTTGTTAAGAACTATGTTCCCAAGGAAAGGAGGCTTGTGCTCTAGTGCTTTCCTCACTTACCCCGATCATTTAGCTAGCAATTTTCTGGAGATGAAGTCTTGCAATTTCTACAGCTCTTTTTGCTTCCTCCAACATGGGCTCAAAGAGGGTGGATACCTCGATTCTTGAATAAGTACGCCAAAAGTTCTGTCAATATTTAAGCACAATCTAATCAAGATTTTAATGTCATGGGTTCTTGGAATCTCTACTTTGAGACAAGAAATGCCTTAAGCATCTTTTCAACTGATTGTTGAGCATGAAAACATATAACTAAGGAAATTGGTTTGGGTAATTCCAAGGTAATAATCGCAGTTTCTAAATCATCCTCAGCCTATTTTAACCATGCCTTAACGTCTTCCCTCATATCTTAACTCCATCTCTTGCAGCATAGTAATAGATGAATCCCGGGAGATCCTTGTACTTCTCCAAGATTTCCCTTGGCACTATTATTAGGTCAAGCGGAATATCAGCCCTCCTATAAACACTGTACCAGAGCTCATTATGTTTCCCTTAGCCCTAGATCCAAATAGGATAATTTCACGAACTTTAATTTCCCTCCTTTCAAACTCTTCAATTATTATTGCTTTCAGATCCCTGAGGATCTTTCCCATGGTCTTCGCCCTCTTATAACATAAACATGTTCAATTAACACAACCCAAGCTTACTTTGCGGGGAGCGTGGTTAACTGATTAACAACAAAGACACAACAGCGGATGTAAGTTAACACGTTAACAGGAAACCTTTGGTTTAGGAAGTCCTTTTAAATTCTTAAATCTACCCGGAACCATGACAATTGAGCTAAAAGAGGTCTGGAAGGGCTTCAATGATACTCACGTTCTCAAGGATGTGAACCTCAAAATAAGGGAGGGTGAGTTCGTAGTAATTGCTGGGGAAAACGGTTCAGGTAAGAGCACCCTTCTCAAGATTATTTCTGGCCTTCTAATTCCGGATAAGGGGGAAGTTAGAGTCTTTGACTACGAGATGGTGAGGGAGTGGAAGAAGGCTTCAAAAATTCTAGGTGTGGTGCTTGCAAACGAGAGAAGTCTATACTGGAAGCTCACGAGGATGGAGAACCTCGAGGTGTTTGCGGGCCTCTAGGGGGTTAAAAACTGGAGGGAAAAAGCCGAGTACCTCCTCAAAAGGGTTGGCCTTGGGGATGCCAAGAACAAGCTCGTCGAAGAGTATTCAACGGGAATGAGGAAAAAGCTACTCTTAGCAAAGGCCTTAATTCACGACCCAAAGGTTCTCCTCCTCGATGAGGTTTTAAACGATCTAGATCCAAGGGCCGTAACCGAGGTTATCTCCTTCCTTCAAGAGCTCAACTCCCAGGGAGTTACGATTGTGTTGGTAAGCCACATTCTCCACGACCTTCCCGGGAACGCGAGGCTAGTCGTTATGAGGGAGGGGAGGATAATAGCCGATGACAGGCTTTCAAGGTTCTCGTTCGACACCCTAAAGATCACCGCAACAATCAACGGAGAGGAGGTTGAGGTAATAGCCAGGGAGGAGGAGCTCGACGAGAAGCTTAGGGAGCTCATAAAGAGGAATGCCCAGAATATAAGGGTCGAGAGGGATGATCTGTACTCCATTCTGAGGAGGCTCCTCAATGAGCCTTAGAAAGGTATTAACGATAGCGAAGAAGGAGTTCAGGGTTCAGAGGAGGTACAGGGTAGTCTGGCTTAACTTCGCCCTAACTCCTTTCTTCATTCTAGCCCCTTGGGTTCTTACCGCGAAGTTCCTCTCTCCAAGCTTTGGAGAATCCGTGTTAGTGGGTTCTATAATGTGGTACTGGCTGAACCAGTACTTCTTTGGCCTTCAGGAGGCGTTTGAGGATGAGAGAGAGGAAGGGACTCTGGTGAGTGTTGCCCTATCCCCCGTAAGTCTTCTGAGTTTTTTGGTTGGCAAGGGCCTCTGGATGATTGTCGAGTGCTCCTACATCACGGTTGTTACCATAACCATCTTCAAGTTAGCCGGAGTTTCAGCTGGATTTAAGCTTATTCCCCTCTATATAGCTTCTGGCTTTTACATGTTCGCCTTCTCACTTCTGTGGGCTGGCCTCGTCCTCAGGTTCAGGAGGATAGGAGGAGTGAACCTCTTAACCCAGGGAGCACTCGCAGTTACCTCGGGTGTTACCGCCGACATTAGGGCTTACCCAGGATCGTTAAAGGGGTGGCATATCTGATACCGCTAACGTACACCATAATAGTGGGCAGGAAGGTCCTCCATGGAGACCTCCCCTGCTTATCCTACTACCTCCTGGGCTTAAACTTAGTTACACTTGCATACCTTCTTGTTGGGATATGGATGATAAAGAAGGGGGAAGAGTTCCTCAGAATTAGTGGGGAGTGGGAAGCTTGGTGAGGTTTTTGGCACTCGCCAAAGCGTCCCTGCTGACGGCGAGAAGGTACAGAATTGACTGGTACGGAAACGTCCTAGTTCCAGTGCTCACGGTAGTTCCAGTTATAATTGCACTCTGGTACGGGAAAAAGATTGGCTTAGGGAATATTTTGGGAACCGAGAACTACTTTGAGTACTACATCCTTGGAATAGTGTACTGGAACTACGTCGAGGTCGTGTGGTCATCTATCTTTGCCCTAAGGTACTACATGAGGACGGGTCAGCTTGAGGGCATGTTGCTAACTCCGCTCACTCCCCTCGAATACATCCTAGGCTGGTCTCTCCTTGGGATTGCGGTAACAACTGTTACTTCCCTACCCCTGGTTGCCTTGGCAGTTATTATGGGGGTTATTGGGGCAACGGTTTCTGGAGTTGCCGTTTCAGTTGTAGTGTTTCTCCTGTCTATAACTGCCTCCTTCGGTCTCGCCTACCTCATATTTGGACTGACCCTAGTGATTAGGGAGGGAGATGAGGTTATATCTTTGATTGGAAACATGGCCCCTCTCATAGGAGGTCTTTACTTCCCCATAATCCCCCTCCCGGGGCCCTTAAGGTACCTCTCGTATGCGTTCCCCTTCACATGGGGAGTTGACGTTCTAAGGGCCCTTCTCACTGGGTCAAGACCCATATTCGGGGTAAGAGAGGAATTGTTGATACTCTTCGTGTTAACGTTGCTGTACCTAATGCTGGGCGGTCTCTCATACAAGTTCCTTGAGAGAACCATGAGGAGGAAGGGAATTCAAGGATTCTAAGGCTATTCACCTGCAATGTACTTCCTGTGCGCACCTCTTCCAACAGCCCTCACGAGTCCTAAGGCCTCAAGCCTCTCTAACCTTTTGAGTACTGCGGGCTTTGACAAACCAACGTATTCGCTGATTTCTCCAGTTCTCCTTGGTATTGCAAGAAACTCTAATATTCTCTTGTCAATATCATCAAGCAATTCTTGACCTTTTTTCCTAAATATTACCTCGAACTTATTTGCGGAGCTTTTGAACTCGACCTCAACGAGGCTATGTTTCTTACACTCCTCTCTTATTAACTTTAACCCATAACCGTACTTTTCTATGTATCCAGTGTCATACAGGAGCGTGCAGAGGTTTGGATTTCTCGGCACGTGCTCAGGATCTTCCAGATCGACCCCAGGCATTAGACCCCCAGGATTCCGAACTATCAGCTTATCCGAATGGATAAAAATCTTCACGTCGGAGGGAATAGCATAATTCCTGTGAGCGAAAGCGTTCACAATAGCCTCTCTAATGGCCCTCGGCGGATATTCAGGGATCTTGACTCTTCTCGTTCCAACGATTACTTCAATGACCTTGAACTGAGACATTAGTTCATTGTACATTTCATCTATGACCTTCCATATCGGCCCTTCGAATTCCCTGCTCCACACCGGCTCCCCTTCAGCAACCTTTATTATCCTACCCCCTGCATAAGGAATGAACTCTTTAACGTCTGTAAAGAACAAGACTCCGGCATTTGTCAACTTATTCCCCTTGATTGCCCTAACACTCCTTAAATACCGATTCCAGTTTTCTCTGGGGATCTCCCTACCTCTCGCGCGCTTCATTGAATTGAAAAACCATTCTACATATTCTTCCTTGATTTCTGAAATTTCAGCAACTGGAAATTCATCCCATGTTATAGTTCCAAGCTCCGAGGAGAGCATAACTATCTCTTGGATTGAAAGGGGCCTTATTCCTGTTCCTACCCTTATGTATGCGACCCCTCCAATGGAACATAAAACACTCGATTTGGGAACCTCAACCACTAGGATATCTCTTCCCTCAAGATTAACCACGTGCATTTTTACCTTTAGAGGAGGTGTAACATTTTGTAGAGCAGATGTTATGGTCTCTTTTGCTTTTTTAACGTTACACCCCGCGATCTTTCCTTCGTCTGTGACCCCAATTAAGATGTATCCTCCCTCAGCATTTGCCATTGCGCATATTTCCCTCGCTATGTCAGGTGTTGCCGTCTTCTTGAACTCTATCCGCTCATTTTCACCTTCCCTAATTACCTCGAGAAGCTTATTTATGTCCATATTTACCGTTAACTACCGTTAACCTCAAAAACTTTACGCTACCGTTAACTTTCCAGGGTTTACGCAACTTAACGATAACCAAGTTATAGAGACTTGAGACGATCCTCCTGCCTCCTGATAGATTATCACTAGGCTTGAGAAATTAACTTTATGATATCCTCCTCCCCTATAACCTCAACATCTCCAGGGACGTTCTTAAATTTCCTACCGACTAAAACAAACTTCTTCTCTCCCTTCCATCCGCTCATTTCCGCCTTCCACTTCAGTTCCTCAACTAGTTTCTCTGCATCAATGGCCTTTTTCCGCCACTTAAACTCAGCGAATATGGCCCTCCTACCATCTATTCCCACAAAGTCTATCTCGTATACCTTCCTCTTCCCCTCCTCCCTGTAAAAGCCAAAGTGCTTTCCAAATTTAGAAACTTGGTACTTTAAAGTTAAGATTTCTGCTCCAATTAAGTCAAACCTATTCCCAACGTAGTCCTCTAAGTCCTTCTTAACCTTCCTCCAAAGCTTTTCCCTGTTGATTTCATACTCCGATTGATTAGGATAAATGAACCTAAACCAGAACGCTAGGTACGGGTGAGCAACATAGAGAAGGCATCTCTCATTTATTGGGGAACACGTCCTCCCAACAAGTTCAAAGTACTCCCTGAGCTCATTTAACTGCCTCGTTATACTGGTTTCCTTTCTCCTCAAATGGCTGGCTATTTGAGAAATCGTTGACTTTCCCTCCGCTATTGCTTGGAGTATTGAGTAGTAAGTAGATGATCTACCTCCAAGCTCAAGCGAGAGTATGATCTCAGCCTCGTTCTCAAGGGGAGGAAATTCGGAGAATATAAGTTCCTTCAGGATTTTTTCTGCGCTTTCACCTATTAGCCCTTCATCCTCAATTGCAACCCAGTACTTGGGGTAACCTCCAAACACCGAGTACAGGGTTATGAAATCCGCTATGTCCTCTATTTTAAGCTCTAAGGAAAATCTATATGCCTCTCTAATTCCCAACGGTTTAAGCTTCATAAACTTCTTTATTCTCCCATAAAGAGGTTCCCTTCCATCCTGGAACGTTCTTTTTATTAGCCCCAACGTTGATCCGGTAAGGATTAAGAGGACTTTGGCTTTATCCTCAAACTCGTCAATTTTCCTTTGCAATGTTGAGAACACCGATTTATCCACGAAATGAAAGTCTTGAAATTCATCAAAGGCCACTACACCCTCACACCTAGATAATAGAACGTCAAAGAATTGATCCCATGTTTCGATAACCTCATATTTTCCCAGGAGCTGCTTTTCTTTTAGGATCTCTACAAATTCTTTGAGCAACCTCTCGGAGTTTTTACCTCTATTCACGAAAAAGTAGAGATCATTTTTATTTAGAAACTCCGCAAGTAATCTTGTTTTACCCACTCTCCTATGCCCATAAATAACGAGAACGTACAATCCCCTTCTTGCCCTCTCTCTGGCTTTATTTAACTCCTTGATTTCACGTTCCCTATCTATGAATCTCACTATATTCACCAACTGAATTATTCACCGGCTGAATATATAAGTATTTTTGAGACACTTTTAGTTTTCAACCAAAAATTTTAGAAAGCCCTAAAAACTTTGAAAACTCTCAATAATTGTGCCCAGGATGAAAACTGAGTTCAAGTACCTCCTCCTGATAATTCTCCTGTCCTTTGGTCTAAGTTCAATAACGCTGAGCTTAATTCACCTCCAAAGCTTCATCCCTCAGTTCTTCACCCTCGCAATAGTCGATTCAGTTAATCCCTGCACCTTTGTAGTGTACACCATATTCCTCATAGCACTCTCCGTCAAAGGCCTTCCCAAGAGGGCTTTATACACCGTGGGCCTTGCCTTCATATTCGCAGTCTATGCTTCATACTACACCCTCGGAATAGGCTTAATGATCCTAACCGGAAAGATCCCGACGAGTTGGGCTGGCTATTTGGCAATTGGATTTGGGGCTTATGAGATAATAACGGGACTCCTTGAGAAGTCTAGAACCGTTGGTAAGGGGAGGTTAAGGAAACTTGCCTTTTCAACTGAAGCTACAATAGTTGGAGGCCTAATTCTTGGCTTTACAGTATCAACTACTCTTCTTCCCTGCTCCATGGGGCCCTACATAGTTTTCAACACAATAATATCTAAGATGAAGGCCTTAGCCTACCTACTTTTAGCCTTGTACAACTTGATATTTGTGCTCCCACTCTTCATAATCCTCTTCGCAATGGGGAGCTTGAGCGAGAGCAAGGAATTCTCGAGAGCTATGGTTAGGCACTCTAGGGAACTCTCCGTAATTGCCGGGATTCTCTTAATAGGGATTGGGATATGGGTCTTGTTCAAGTTCTAAACTCATGGTTGATAACACCTACTTTAAAAAACTGTTAAAAATCGTGTTACTCTTTTATTAATTGGTGTGAAAAAGTGCTCAAGTTAAACGAACTCGTTGCAAAGAGAGAGGCTGAGGGAATCCTCGAGTACGCAAAGGAATTCCACGGTCACATCTGTCCTTACCTTGCCCTCGGAATTAGGGCTTCGCTAATAGCGATGGATGAGTTGGGAGTTGGAAGGCTTGACTATTCCGGAAGCGTTGATGAATCAATCCTAGCCATAGTTGAAACGAACAGTTGCTTCACCGACGGTGTCCAAGTAACGACAGGTTGCACCCTCGGGAATAACTCCCTGATTTACATTGATATCGGAAAGACAGCCCTAACACTAGTTAAAAGAGGAAGCTGGGAAGGCGTGAGAGTTTATGCAGATGCTGAGAAGCTCAGAGAGCTTTATCCTTCTAGGGCAACTGAACTCTTCAACAAAGTGGTCAAGGAAAGAAAAGGAACCCTAGAGGAAAGGAAGGAACTATGGAAGTACTGGGAGGAGACTGCGAGGAAGTTTTTGCACCTCCCAAAAGATTACTTCAAGATTGAAAGGGTAAAAGTTCCACCAATAGAGCAAGCCCCAATTTTCGATAGCATTCGCTGTTCTAAGTGTGGTGAGCTTGTAATGGCTCCCAAGATTGTCTATGTAAACGAAAAGCCTTACTGCAAAACCTGTGCTGGGGAGGAAATTCTGGCGGTTGTTGGGAGAGGGATAATTAGCTGGAGGTGCAGTGAATGAGGAAGCTACTAGTTTTTGCGCTCGTGTTTCTAGTTCTTGGTTGTCTAGGTTCTTCAACTCCAACTCGGACTTCCAATATGGTGAAGGTTACAGACATGCTTGGAAGAGCAGTTGAGGTTCCCAAGGAAGTTCACAGGATAGTTGCCGCGGGCCCTGGCTGTTTAAGGCTGATAGTCTACCTCAACGCGAGCTATATGATAATTGGTGTTGAGGACTTCGAAAAGAGGTTCAACTTTGGAAGGCCTTACATCTTAGCTCACCCCGAGCTTAGAAATCTGCCAACGATAGGCCCGGGAGGCCCGGGCAAGTTGCCAAACTTGGAGGAGATAATGAAGCTCAAGCCCGATGTAATATTCATGACGTACGTTGATAAGAAGACCGCAGATGAAATTCAGGAAAAGACGGGAATCCCAGTAGTTGTTCTGAGCTATGGAGAGTTAGCAACTTTCAGGGATGAAGAATTGTTCAAATCACTTGAGCTCGCTGGCAAAATCCTGGGTAAAGAGGAGAGGGCCAAGGAAGTAATTAATTTCATAAAGTCAATTCAAAAGGACTTGGAGGAGAGGACAAGGGACGTAACCCCTAAGACCGTGTACGTTGGTGGGATAGGTTATAAGGGAGCCCATGGAATAGAGAGCACCGAGGCCGATTACCCGCCATTCAAGGCTGTACATGCAGAGAACGTTGCCAGTGTTCTTGGGAAGGGCCACAAGTTTATAGACAAGGAGAAGTTGCTCGAGTGGCAACCTGAGTACCTCTTCATAGACGAAGGAGGGTTAAAGCTTATCCTCGAGGACTACAAGAAGAACCCAGGATTTTACAAGTCCCTAAAGGCAGTTCAAGAAGGTAAAGTGTATGGTCTACTACCATACAACTTCTACGCCACCAACATCGGGACGGCGATGGCCGATGCCTACTTCATAGGTAAGGTTCTGTATCCAGAGAAATTCAAGGACATTGACCCGACGAAAAAGGCGGATGAGATCTATAAGTTCCTAGTGGGTAAGCCAGTCTATTCAATCATGGCGAAGCAGTTCGGTGGATTTGGGAAGATAGATCTTGAGAATGGGAAAGTTACATATTCCCTGCCGGTGAACCCATGATGTACGAAGGATACGTTAGAAAGAGGATCCTCACAGCTCTGGGCCTTCTCTTCCTAATTTTCTTGGTTAGCTTATTTTCCCTCATGAAAGGAGCTTACCCCCTCTCTCCACAAGAGGTTTTGAGTGCCCTGGCGGGTAAAGGTTCGAGGGCGGCAATCTATACGATATGGAACATAAGGCTTCCAAGGATAATTGCGGCAATCCTGGTTGGGGCTTCTCTGGCATTAAGTGGTGCAGTTCTACAGGGGATACTGCGAAATCCTTTGGCAACCCCCTTTACCATGGGAGTTTCTCACGGGGCAATGTTTGGGGCCTCTTTGGCGATAATCCTCGGAGCGGGCTATGCTGAGAGCTCTGGGAGGGTAATAATTGACAACCCTTATGCAATAGTCTTATTTGCATTCATGGGAGCGATGCTGTCAACGATAATCATCGTATCTTTGGCGAAGCTTAAGGGACTGAGCCCCCAGGCGATGATACTTGCCGGAGTTGCCATGAGTTCACTTTTCATGGCCCTAACAACATTAATTCAGTACTTTGCCAACGAGCTTCAGCTCGCGGCCATGGTTTATTGGAGCTTTGGTGATCTGGGAAGGCCCTACTGGAGGGAAGATATAATCATGCTGGTTTCGTTTGTACCTGCAATCGGCTATTTCCTAGCGAGAAGATGGGATCTTAATGCTACATCCATAGGGGATGAAGTTGCGCTTTCCGTAGGTGTTGAAGTTGATAAGTTCAGGATGATCTCCGCTGTCTTATCAGCTTACATTACAGCCGTTAGCGTTGCATTCGTTGGTGTCATAGGCTTCATAGGGCTAATCGCTCCACACGCGATAAGATTGGTATTTGGAGGGGACTACAGGTTCTTAATTCCCCTTTCAACGCTACTTGGCTCCTTAATACTCTTAACCGCGGATACTTTTGCGAGGCTTGCGTTCTCCCCAATGATCCTACCCGTTGGAGTTGTAACTTCATTTTTAGGGGCCCCAATGTTCCTGTACCTCCTGATAAAGATGGAGGGGGTAAGATGAAGGCTTTAGTCCTAGAGGACGTCTCCTTCTCGTACAATGGCCGTTCAATACTCAAGGGGGTAAGCTTTGACGTTGGGGAGGGAGAGTTCCTAGTGATTCTGGGTCCTAACGGGGCAGGAAAGAGTACCCTTCTTAAGTGTATCCTGGGCATGTTGAAGTGCTGGGGGTCAATAAGGATTATGGGTAGGAGCGTGGCAACGCTGAGGAGAGATGAGTTAGCTAGACTAATATCCTATGTTCCTCAGAGGGTTGAGCCGAACTTTTTAAGGGTATTTGATTTCGTGCTCTTGGGCAGGAAGCCGTACATGGGGCTAAGGCCCAGTAATGAGGATATAAAGTCAGTGATAAACGCTCTAAAAACCATGGGCATCGAGAAGCTTGCAGAGAGGCCAACAAGAATGCTCAGCGGAGGAGAACTTCAGAAAGTTGCGATAGCTAGGGCCTTAGCCCAAGATACTCCTATACTTATGCTGGACGAACCAACAAACAACTTGGACCCGAAAAGTCAAATTGAAATCATGAGGCTATTAAGGGAGCTCTCATTGGCTGGTAAAACTGTTATTGCCGTTATGCATGACGTTAACTTAGCTCTAAGATTTGGAGAGAGGTTTATATTCATGAAAAAGGGGGAGATACTTGGGGATTATAGAAAGAACACCATACGGAAAGAAGTTTTCGAAAGAACATTTGATGCAAAAGTTGAGCTCATTGAGACCAAGCACGGGCTGTTATGTTACTTCCTCTAGATCTATGCCATAGACTTTCTTGGGATTCTCTACATGTATCATGTAAACGTCCTCCTCTGTAAACAAGCCCTTTTGCAGGAATTCCTTCGTTCTCCTAGGCACTGTTTTTGGTCCTAAAACTGCCCCCGGCCTCTTCTTGTCATCTATGTAGTCTGTCTCCATAAGGAACCTGTTTCCCTGTTTTATCGCCTCCTCTATGTTCTTCCTGCTGGCTATTATGCTAGGAAATACTCCCACTTCCTCCGCGATCTTCACGAGGGGAGGTGAGAAGTGCTTAACTACCCTATAGGGCTTAATTCCAACTTCCTTAATGTACTCACCTAACTCTTTAAACTTCTCCTCGTTGAAGCTCTCGGTATGAAGCTGAACGGCACAGTCGGCATCTCTGGCTAGGGCCATCGAGTACTTCATCACCTCTATGCTTGCATCCCATATATCCTGGGGAACCTCGTAGTGGGGTCTCCCCACCTCTCCAATTCCGATGGCCTTTCCCTCTAGGCACAGCTTTTGAGCGTATTCTAGGGCTTTCATAACCTCATTCTTAGCGTGCTCCAATCCTTTATTTCTAGCAAGGTAATCGAATTCCGCTGGATGAACTCCGACGACAGCGAAGGCCCTAACTTTTGTCTCCCGGTTTATTCTCTCCACTAACTTAACGTGAAAGTCCATGGCCTTCATGAAGTCCTCCGCTCTAATCCCAGGAAACCCATAATCGTGAGCGCTCTTATAGACCACGATTAAGTGAGTACCTCCTGCTCTATAGAACTGCTTGACGGCCTCAAGGAATATCCCGTTATTAGGATCTACGTGAAAGTGATTGTCGAGAATTATCATTCCTCTTATCACCTCCCTCTCTAGACCGAGTATACTTCAAGCATTTCCCCTTTTTCAACTTCTATTGAGCCATCGAGTACCAGTGCAACTTTGTCCCCAGGAATTGCGAACTCTATCTCCTTCCTTTCTTTTTGGATCTTCATTATTGGAACTTTTTTCCTGCCCTTCTTGAGCTTGTACCCAACCCTCACTATTCCATCCTCAACCCTACAGATCACAGCGTCCCATGAACCAACCTTGAGTTTTCTCTCTACTTTAACTTTACCAACTAAGTACTTTTCTGCTCCCCTCTCCTGAAAGTCAAGTTCCTCGCTTTTACTCTTCTTGAATATCTTCTTTAAGATTTTCTTCAGCATATCAAACCCTCCATAGGACTGTTAAAGCTACCATGATGTATACAACTCCCAAGCCAAGGTACACATAAGGGGATCCAGCGAAGAAGAGTATTATACCGGCTAAGGCTATGGGCACTGCCATTAAGAGGATAAGCAATAGGCTATCAGTAACTCCAAAGTTTGGCATTTCAACTTCCCTGATCTTCATGCTAGTGTATCCAACGCCGATGGCAGCTCCTAATAAGGGTGAAAATACGTAAGGAGTTAGATAAAAAGCCTCTTTTCCCTTAAGGATAAGTACAACTACGAGCATTATGACTTCAAGTACCAGAGGGAGGAAGGCCATTGTAAGAGCTTTCGACTTAAGGTACTGGCGTTTAGTTATAGGAAGAGACCTTAGGACTTCAAATGCTTCCATGTCGACTTTAAATGATGCATCTAAGGATACCATGCTGAGCATTCCTATTGATAGCATAAGGAGGGCTCCTTGAAGGAGGGGAAAACCAGATTTAAACGCCATATATATAAACCATATAGTCATCGTCACGGGAGCAAGGAAACTACCCAATAGCTGAGTTTTTCTGAATATTATTTTGTAGTCCTTCTCAAATAGGGCCAAGCTTGGCATCCTCGTTAGTAGTTTGTACTTGGTTTTAGCTTTTCCATAAACTTTGACTCCTTCGATGCTCTCCCAAAGCTTCCTCATTGAGTACAGGTACAGTAGTCCAAAGGGGACTCCATAAGCTAGCAACATTATGAAAGATTTCAATGGATCGTAAACCGTTGAAGCTACCATGGGGAATGCAATGTAGTACTTCCTGAAGAGTGGGGCAATCACCCTTATATTTTCCTCTATAAACCGGGCGAGGAGTTGGACAATTAAGTAGATTCCCACCATAAACAAGAGGCCGAACACCTTAGCCAAGTTCCTGATTATACTTCCCCTTCCGACGTGAACACCTCCGAACTTAACTTGGATGAACAAGCCTATAGCGTGCCCCATTACGAGGGTCACGAAAACCCATGCAATTCCCATAACTGTGGCAATAGCATCATCCAGGAAGAATGCCGAGGGAAGCATTAAGAATAAAGCTGGAAGCACTTCAATAAAGATTGCTAGCGAAACGAGCAGATTCAAGTTCTTTATTGGCAGGGGTTTTAGTGGCTCGAACACTCTTCCCGACTGAAGGTAGGAGGCGGTTAGACCAGTTGAGTAGATTGAATATATTAGGGGTACTGGAAGGAGTGATGCAAAAGCTATTCCCTTAACATCCTTGGGAGCAAGTGCAACACTTATGCCAAGGAGGATTCCCATTATAAGCATCCAGAGGGCCTGAAGACCTAAGCCGAGTTTTATGTTGGCTTGCCACTTTAGTGAGTCCTCAAACTTCTTTTTATTGGAGGATACAGTGACGTTCTCTTTTAGCATTCTGTAGTGAACCTCCCTGTAGATCACCTTTATCATTTCCCACAGCATCATAGCGCCTCCTTCAGTGCTGAAACCAGCAGTACCACTTCCTCCTTTGCTTGGGTGAGCTTTAGGAACACATCCTCTAAGCTCTCTTCTTTTGCCAGCTTTTTGAGGTCATCAACCGTTCCTTCTGCGATTATCTTTCCCTGATAAAGCAAACCTATTCTATCACAGATTATCTCCGCTAATGCGAGAACGTGGGTGGAGAATACTATGACTTTTCCTTCCTTTTTGAATTCCATTAAAAGTTCCCTAAATATCCTAGCGCTTTTAGGATCAAGCCCATTCATGGCTTCATCAAGTATGAGAACCTTTGGATCATGCAACAACGCGGAAATTAGGGACACTTTCTGCCTCGTTCCAAAGCTTAGAGTTCCTATGAGCTGGTTCATATACTCCTCAATGCCGAAGGCTTCCACGAGTTTGTCAACCCTCTCCTGCAGAATATCCTGTGGAATTCTTCTTATGCTCCCTATGAGGCTGAAGAATTCTGCGGGGGTTAGACTTTCATACAAAGCTGGAGTCTCGGGGACATATCCTGTGATCTCTTTAACTTTGAGCTGATCTTTACTTACATCAATTCCCTCAACGATGACCCTTCCGCTTGTGGGAGTAATTATTCCAGCCAAAATTTTCATTGTAGTTGATTTCCCGCTCCCGTTTGGTCCAAGCAGACCGTAGATTTCACCATTGTCAACCTTAAAGCTTATCCCCCTTACCGCTTCATTTGAACCGAAAACCTTCCTAAGGTTCTCAACTACTATCATGCAACTCCCCAAGAATAATTCCGATTGAGGTTAATAAGTTTAATTATTTAATGAGCTTGTAAAGCTTGAGAAGCTTAAGGCGGAGAGGTTCTGGAGCTTTGTGGACATCAGCACCCCCAAGTACCGGCCAGATTATCGAGTCTATGTGTAGGGGAGGCACACCTGTCTGCCTTGCAATCTTTCCCCAGAACTTCCTGGGACTTTCTTGGGTTAGCTTTCTGGTGACCCTAATTATTCTAACGTCTTCCGGAATTGGTATCTCCATTGGGTAGGGGATGAACTCTGAGAACACAATCCTCGAGGCATACCCAAACATTTTCACGGCAAAGACCACCGTCTTCTTCTCTCTTTCAGATCCTACAGCTTTTGCAAGGGCAATCCAAAAGCCCCTCATATTCTCATAATATCTACTAAGTTCCTCCAAGGAGAGGGGATTCAAAAAGCCTTCCAGCCTTTTTATCCGCCTCAGCTTCTGCTCTACTAACCTCTTGTTGTATCTCGAAGTAGGTAGGAAAGTTGAATAAGCCTCATAAAGGGAGGTAACTTCAACGTTCGAGAAGTGCCTAGCAAACTCCCACCACCACTGCTCTCCCCTTCCGGTGAGCTGATAGCTAATTAATGCGTTGGCTACTACGAGCTTTATGAAGACTTCACTATCTTGACGTTCGCTTAAGTATTTTAAGGCTTGAAATTGCTCGTCAAGGTTCTCCTCTATGTACCTAGCTCCCCCTATTCCGATTTCCCTTATCAGCTCAGCTATCATCTCACACCACTTATCAGCCTCTCTAGGAACAAGTTCTCTCCTAGGACTTCGGCCCCCTTGTTCCTTGGAACTCCGAGCTCTACCTCAGCTTTTATTCCCTGATCTTTAAGGAAGTCCAAAAGCTTCGCCTTAACTTTGGTGAACTCCTCCCTTCTTATGAGGCCATAAACCGTTGGCCCCCAGCTACTTTGACCCGCTCCATATGTTATCCGATTTAACTCGTCAACTATCATTCTTATATCCTCCCTGAACGTTCCTCCCTGAAAGGCGCTGAAGTGCTTCCCTACGAGCATTTGGATTTCGCTGAGATTTCTTCCAAACTCCTCTATGTCCCTCTCCACGAGGGCTGGGAGAAGGCCAAAGATGATCCTATATGTTATCTCCCTTCCAGCTTGTGGATCCCCAAGCTTCTCGGTGAGTATTTCATTCTCCTCCTCTTCACTTAAGCCCCTCTTCATCCTGGGAATCACGAGAACAAAGGCCCAATCTTCAGGGAACTCGTGCCTTATAATTAGGGGGGGAATTGAGTCCCTAACGCCTCCATCTATTACCAATCCTCCGTATTTGAAGGTATACAGCCCAGCTCCGCTCTCCTTAGCCCTTCCCAAAACCTTTGCAACTTCCTCTATTGGAACATCCTTTTTTGCAAGCTTTAAAATCCCAGAAGCAATGCCTAGAGCAAGCTGTGTGGTTGAGCCGAGGCCAACGTGCCTTGGAATGCTTCTCCTAACCTCTATGTGAAAGTCCACACCGATCTCGTAGTGGAGGTTAATCTCTTCTACGACCTTTTCTATTATTTTTCTGTCTTCTTCATTAGCCTCGATGCTTAGGCCGCCAGCGGGAGTTATCTTTATTTCATATCCTTCATCCAAAGCCAAGCCTATACTCCCAAATCTCCTTCCTAAATCGCCACTCGGATCTATAATTCCAAGATGAAGTCTTTTTGGTGTCCTAACTATCATTTTTATCCCTAGGAGATCTAAAAGGAATATCTCTTAATGCTTTCGTTAAAGTGCGAAAAGTTTATAAGATCCATTTTAAGGAGTATTGACGGGACGGAGCGGGGGTTGCCGAGCCTGGTCAAAGGCGCGGGATTGAGGGTCCCGTCCCGTAGGGGTTCCGGGGTTCAAATCCCCGCCCCCGCACCAACTCTTCTCGAAAAGTTAAAGGCTTGGGTTAATATCTTGATGGCATGAACTATGTGAATAGTAACCACAAAGTTTTTAGTGAAATATGTGGTTAATAATCACATGTTTGATGTTGAGTCATTGAAGAGGATAGTCATTACCCAGAGGGAAGAAATTGAAGAGTTTATGGAGAGGGAGAATATCATTGAAAGGGAGATCGACAAGGAGGCTTTGTTGAGCTTCCTCTCTTATCCAAATATACTTGCAATTCTCGGGGTGAGGAGATCGGGAAAATCTGTTCTTACGTGGCTACTTATGAGGGATAAGAAATTTGCTTACATAAACTTCTTTGATGAAAGATTACTTTCCTTTTCTCCTAATGATTATGAAAAGCTGATGCAGGCATTCTATGAGCTGTATGGGGATGTTGAGTATTTTGTTTTCGACGAGATCCAGAGCGTAAAAGGTTGGGAGAGATTTCTTTCAAGGATAAGAACCACAAAGAAGATCATAGTTACTGGAAGTAGCTCCTCTTTACTTTCAGGCGAGCTTTCAACTTCCCTAACTGGGAGATATGTAGGCTTCACGCTGTATCCCTTCAGCTTTAGGGAGTTTTTGAAATTCAAGGGAGTTGAGCTGGAAAAAAACTGGGTGTATTCAACAAAAAGCATCGCGAAAATAAAGCGGCTTTTAGAAGAATACATAAAAATTGGAGGTTTTCCTGAAGCACTAAAGTTTGGTCGGGTTTACCTGCAGACTATATACAGGGATATAGTTGAACGGGACGTTATCATGAGACATAATATAAGGGAAGTTCAAGCTATTAAGGAACTTGCCCTCTATTTACTTTCCAACTTTTCAAGGGAAATCACCTATAGTAAGTTAAAGAATGTGATTGGGCTGAAGGATGTTCACACGATTAGAAACTTCGTTGGCTACTTAGAGGACGCTTATCTGATTTTCCAACTAAAAAGGTTCTCTCCCAAGCTGAAAAGTCAAATATTATCTCCTAGGAAAGTTTATGCCATTGATAGCGGAATTATAAACTCCGTTGCATTTAGGCCTACTAGGAACATGGGCAGGCTTTTAGAGAACATAGTTTTTGTGGAGATCTTAAGAAGAATTAGTTATTCCTTCTCAAACAGGGAAGTATACTACTGGAAGGATAGGGAAGGTGAAGTTGATTTTGTTATTAAAGAAGGCAACAAGGTCATTCAACTTATTCAGGTAACATATGAACTGAATGATGAGAATTATAGGAGGGAAGTTGATGCCCTTCTTAGGGCGTCGAAGGAACTCAAATGTAACAACCTCTTGATAATAACCTGGGATCAGGATGAAACTCTCGAAGGCAACATTAGGGTCGTTCCCCTATGGAAGTGGCTTCTTATTTAATTCCTTAATTGTTTAATTATGTAATTTAACGTTAAGAACTCCTTGCCTTAACTTTCCTTGGGGATTCCCATGAAAGTAGATCTAAACTCCGACCTTGGAGAAAGCTTTGGAAGGTACAAGCTTGGCCTAGATGAGGAAGTAATGAAGTACATAACATCAGCAAACGTTGCCTGCGGATGGCATGCTGGAGATCCACTAGTCATGAGGAAGACTGTAAGGTTGGCAAAGGAGAACGGAGTTGAGGTAGGTGCCCACCCAGGGTACCCCGATCTAATGGGCTTCGGCAGGAGGTACATGAAGCTGACCCCTGAAGAGGCTAGAAACTACATCTTGTATCAGATAGGTGCATTATATGCATTCGTTAAGGCCGAGGGGCTTGAACTTCAGCATGTAAAGCCTCACGGGGCTTTGTACAATGCCATGGTTAAGGAGGAAGACCTAGCGAGAGCAGTTATCGAGGGAATCCTCGACTTTGATAAAAATCTCATTCTAGTCACACTATCAAATTCAAGGGTTGCAGAGATAGCGGAGGAGATGGGTCTTAAGGTTGCACATGAGGTCTTTGCCGACAGAGCCTACAATCCTGACGGAACCCTTGTTCCAAGAGGTCGACCTGGAGCAGTGATCCACGACAAGGAGGAAATAGCGGAGAGGGTAATTTCGATGGTCAGGGATGGAGGAGTTAAGGCAATAAACGGGGAGTGGGTCGAGCTAAAGGTTGACACGATATGCGTTCACGGAGATACTCCAAAGGCCGTGGAGATAACAGCGTACATAAGGAAAAAGCTCGAAGAGGAAGGTGTAAAAATAGTTCCCCTTAGAGATATCATTGGAGGGGTCTAATATGATCACACTCAAAGCAATTTATGAGAAAGGGGTCCTAAAACTTGAAAAAAAGCTCAACATCCCGGATAAGAGAACTGTTAAGGTCATAATTATTGACGAATTCGCCAAGGATCTTGAAGATGTCTTTGGACTTTTTAAAGAAGAAATAAACCTGGAGGAACTTCGAAAGGAGTGGGAGAGAGATGTATCTAATTGATACGGATGTACTAATCCACGTCCTAAGAGGTATGAAAGAGGCTAAGGAATTTTTGTTAGAAATAGCTGATGAAGGACTTTTTATTTCAGTTATAACACTTTCGGAACTGTTATCTGGAAAAGAGACTAGAGATCCCGTGAAAAAGGAAAAGCTCCTCAGATTTTTGAGGAAGCACTTTCAGATACTCCCCATTGACGAAGAAATAGGAATCCTCGGTGGCGAAATTAGGCGAGATTACAATATAGGGCTTGGTGATGCCATTATTGCAGCAACTGCTATTGTGCATGGCTTATCGGTAGTTACGGGAAATATTAGGCACTTCTCAAAGGTTGAAGGTCTGCGCGTGATAAAACCACCCTACAGGTGATATTGTAATGTTAACCATAAGGTTACTCGGTGACTCTGGCGTTCTAATTTCCTTTGGGGAGGTGATAGATGAAGAGATCAATAAGAGGATTCATGCAATCGCTCAGGCGATAGAAAAGGATAAACCGGGGTGGCTCGTTGAAGTTGTTCCAGCTTATTCCTCCCTCGCAATCTACTACGACCCAACCCTGATAACGCACGAAGAAGTTATCTCGTACGTTTCCGGTTTAAAGTTCAACGTGGAGGATGTAAAGGGCAGGAAGATTGAGATTCCAGTGGCTTATGGAGGAGACTTCGGGCCCGATATAGAGTTCGTGGCAGAGCATAACGGCCTCACGGTTGATGATGTCATTGAGATTCACTCCAAGCCACTTTACAGGGTCTACTTCCTGGGCTTCCTCCCTGGGTTCGCGTACTTGGGGGGCATGGACGAGAGGATAGCTACCCCAAGGCTCGAGAAGCCCAGAACCAAGGTTCCCGCCGGAAGCGTTGGGATAGCAGGAAAGCAGACCGGATGGTATGCAATAGAGAGCCCGGGAGGATGGAGGATAATTGGAAGGACACCCTTGAGGACATTCAACCCCGAGAGAGTTCCGCCAAGCATAGTCCTCCCTGGGGACTACGTCAAGTTCGTTCCCATAGACGAGAAGGAGTTCTGGGAAATCTATAGGGAGGAGTGGGGAAATGATTGAGATAGTTGCAACCCCAAGTCCTGTGATGATCCAAGATCTTGGGAGAGTTGGCTACCAGAAGTTTGGAGTTCCAGTGAGCGGTGTCATGGATGAAGTATCCGCGAGGCTAGCGAATTATCTCGTCGGCAATCCCGACAATTACCCAGTAATAGAGTTCACGGTCGGTGGGCTTATCCTGAAGTTCCACTCTTCCTCGGTGTTTGCGGTAACTGGAGAGGCCGAAGTCATCCTCAATGATTATCCCCTCGAGCCATGGAAGAGCTACTGGGCGAAGAGTGGTGATGTGCTAAAGGTTAGGCTCAGGAAGGGGATGTATGGATACATAGCCTTTGCGGGAGGGATAGAGTGCCCCAGGATCTTGGGTAGCTGTTCAACGTACGTAAGGGCAAAATTCGGAAGGCCACTGAAACCTGGGGACAGGCTTTCCTTGGGATATGCAATACTAACAGGCAAAGCCGGTAAGTCCATACCGAGGGAATTCATTCCCAATCTATGGGGTGACAAAACCGTTAGGGTGGTTTTGGGACCAAATATAGAGCACTTCACAGCCCAGGGAATCAGAACTTTTCTTTCATCTGAATATGAGGTTACCCCAGAATCGGACAGGATGGGGTACAGACTTGAAGGACCCAGAATTGAGCACTCTGAGAGGGGGGCTGGGATAGTCACTGAGCCGATTCCTCTCGGTGCGGTTCAGGTGCCGGCGAACGGAAAGCCGATAATAATGCTCGCCGATAGGCAGACGACTGGAGGCTACGCTAAGATCGCCACCGTCATAAGGGCTGACATTCCAAAGGTCGCACAAACGAGGCCCGGAGAAAAGCTGAAGTTTAGGCCTATCAGCGTTCAAAAGGCCATAGAGGATCTGAGAAGGAGAGAGATAACTATGAAAGCCCTAAGAAAGGCACTCAACGATGAATGGTTTCTCTACAGGATAAAGGTTGTAGGGAAGGAATTCCTTGCTTTCTCTGGAGAGGATTAATCATCAGGCTCACCTCCTTAATACAAGGGCCAGTTCCAAGGACATGAAATTTTGAATTGCCCCCAAATACAAAAGAAAAAATAATAACGATCTAACCTATTGTAGCTTTCTCAAAGCCCACCATTGCAATCCCGACGAGTATGAATGCTAAAACACTGAGCACGCCGAGGTTAACAGCAAGTGAAAACTTTGCCACACTAGGCCCAACAACGAAGTGCCTTGCTCCATCCACTGCATACGTGAGAGGATTAAATGTAGGCGTCGTCTCGGAGAAACGCTTGAGGAAGAGGGCGTTGAGGAAGTCTCGCTCTATGGCATGAGCGGGCGGATTGGGTTCGTACCTCTTGCAAAGTGGCTTTTAAAGGGAAAAGGCTTATTTCCAATGAAGCTGAAGTTTGAAATTAATGTTCAAGTCTCGGTTAGTATTTTAAATAGTTTATTCCCTTTCTTTTCTTGGGAGAAGAAATGAGGAGTGTAGGTGTTGACCCAGGAACGAAAAGCTTTGATGTTGTTGGGCTTGAAGACGGAAGAGTAAAGCTTGACCTCAGCTTCCCAAGTGAGGTTGTTGCAGAAGAACCAAGTAGAATAGTCAAGGCGATAGAAGATTTCAACGCGGACATTATCATTGGACCCTCCGGATATGGCGTTCCCCTTAAGCACATAAAAGACCTCACTGAGAGAGACCGCTTTGAAATGACGCTTGTTAGAGAAGATGAGATGAAAGAAATACCTGTCCTCATTGGACTTCAAAAAATGATTAATGAGATGGCAGAAAAGAACATGAACGTGTGGTTCATTCCCGGCACTATTCACCTTCCCACGGTTCCTGAGTGGAGGAAGTACAACAAGATTGACATGGGGACAGCAGATAAAATGGCAATCACGGTTCTTGGCATCTATGATCAAGCAAAAAGACTGGGAATAGAGTACAGTGAAGTGTCCTTCGTTCTGTTGGAGGTTGGGTTCGGGTACAACTATGCCGGAGCCGTTAAGAACGGGAAGATAGTGGATGGAATTGGGGGAACAATATTTCCTGGGCCCGCTTATGTCAACAGTGGAGCGTTAGATGGTGAAGTTGCTTATCTAATGAAGAGTGTCAAAAAGAAACACTTATTCTGGGGAGGGGCTTCCATAATAGCCACTGGGAAAATTTTACCGCCAGAAGAGTTTGCAAAGCGTTTGGACGAAGAGCCTTTCGCAAAAGCATGGGAAGCAATGAAAGACGGGTTTCTTAAGGCAGTTGCTAGTGAGCTTGCAGTTGTAGGTGATGCAAGGGAAATAATCCTTTCTGGCAGGCTTATGCGCATCGAAGAGCTTAGGAAAGATGTTAAAGACCTCTTCGAGGACAAGTTTGGCTTTCCAGTGGTTAAACTCAAGGGATTAGAAGGAAAAGCAAAGGAGGCAGCCCAGGGGAGTGCAATAATCGGCGACGGACTTGCCGGTGGAGAATTTAGGGAACTTGTCGAGCATGTGGAGATAAAGAAGAGTTATGGAAGCATTCTCGACTACGTGAAGCTTCCCTTGAATGTTTAACTTCTCCCTTTTATGTTCTAGCAAGCTTTAGCGCATCCCTACAGTCAAGAACTTCCACATTTTCTGGAACTCTCGGCAATACTCCCTTATTTGGAACTATAAGAAGCTTCTTTTTAGCACTGATGCTTTTAAATTTCTCTTCAGCCTTTCTGACATCCTTCTCTTTAACTTTCTCCTTCCACTTATTTTTTACTAGAGCAATGCCTATCTCTAAATCAGGCATTTCAATCCTCACTGACTGAAGGGAGTAGTACTTTGCCAGCAGTCTTTCAAAGAACCTCTCAACGTAGTGCGATATTCTCTCCCTAAGTATCTTTTCACCGCTTCATCTGGAAGTTCTGTTTCAAAGAACCCATATTTAGCATTCAGGTAATGTGCAAAATCTACCACTGGAGATAGATGTCTGTACCTGAATATCCTTTTCCTCTTTCCAAAGAGTTGTATCCGCTCAAGAATCCCATGTTTACAAGTGCTTTAAGAAGGAGCAACTGCACTACTGGTTTCCTTTTCTATGAGTCCCCCTTGAGTAGAGTTTATTAGTTATTTCTCCTGAAGTTGACTTTCCATCCGCAACGGCCTCAAGTATCGCGGAATATCTCATTGTTAACTCCCTACCCTCCTCTGTGAATATTTCGCCAATTAAACTGGGAACATTGCCCTTCAAGGTTGTCCTAGAGGTTGAAAAAACTCTCTTCCCCAAGCTTTCAAGGGCTGGAGCCAACCAAGGCTCTTGGACAAGAACGGCAAGCTCTATCATAGTTTTTCCACTAATACCCTAACTCACTAACGAAATTAATGGCATCCCTTGGATCAACCAAACCTAACTCCCTTAGATAGAACAACCCGAGCAGTGGACTGTTACTTCCTACAACCTCCCTGAAATAGTATCTTGTTGAAGCTATTAGAATAAGTTTCCTCCCTCCAGGCAGTCCTTGGAGAGCTGAGAAGAAGGGCTCACCGAGTCTGTGGAATTCATCGATAACGATCCTTCCTCGCTCTAGGAGAAGATTTCTACCACTTGTTACAATAAAATAATGAGAGTACTTAGCCCTTATCTCTGATGTAGAATGTTTTCCCTGTTTTTCTTCTCCACAAACTAACAACCATCTTGCATACAAAACATCTTTAAGCTCGTATTCCTTAATTTTAAGTCTAAGTTAAAGTATCTAAGACTTAGTTTGTGCTATGCCGTCAAGAAGGACTAAAGTTATAATATAATCTTGGAAGGGATTGTCGATGTCAGGGAAAATGTACGTTAAGGTGTATAGAGTTCAAGGTGAAATTTTGGTAGCAGCATGTGATGAAGAATTGCTGGGTAAAACATTTAGAGAGGGTGAACTCAAGCTTGAAGTGAAGGAGAGGTTCTACAAAGGGGAACTTATGGACGTTGAAGAGCTAGGTAAGTTGTTAGAGGAAGCCACAATAGCCAACCTAACTGGCGAAAGGGTTGTTAGCAAAGCAATTGAGCTCGGCTATATAGATGAGACCAGGGTTCTCAGAATTCAGGGAGTTCCACATGCTCAGATGGCCAAGATGCTGTTCTAGTTAGAGAAAAGGGATAATAAAATGTCTAAAGCTTAGCTTTTATCCCGGTCTCTTCCTCTACTTCCCTAAATCCTTTCTTTATGTACTCTGCAAGCTCAGGATCAATTTCCAGCAGTAGGGCGAGAAACTCTCCAACGTGCTCCTTCTCTTCATTTGCTACATCATAAAAAACGCGCTTCACCTTCTCATCCTCTATCAGCTCAGCAAGTTGCTCGTAGAAGCTTATGGCATCAAGCTCAGCCTCTATTGCCCAGCGCAAGGCTTGGGCTATCTCCCTCTTTGAAAGGGGCCTGTCCCTACTTAACAAGAAAGGTTTTTCAGCCAGCATGGAATCACCTATGTTAGTATGCTTTGGGGCTTAATAACTTTCCTGTTTTAGGACTATTTCAGATTTTTGCCTTTAAGTGCCAATTTGAGCTAACTTCTCTCAGCTTCAAAGACCAGTGCACTAACAAAGCTTATTAAAGTTTAAACAAAATGCTCCTACATGGATGAGTTAAAACACCTAATAGAAACTTCAACGAGAATAGTTATTTGTGGAATTGGGAATGATGTAAGGAGTGATGATGCCTTTGGAGTTGCATTTGTAGAAAGGCTCAGGAAAAAGGTAAAAGGTAAAAACATTCTAATCCTCAACTGCGGCCCGGTTCCCGAGAGCTTCCTGGGAAAGATAATTGAGTTCAATCCTGATTTGATAATATTCGTTGATGCGGTACACTTTAATGGAAAGCCCGGGGAATTGATTATCGCTGATCCCGAGGGAACGCTTGGCGATACTATCTCCACCCATGGGATGCCCCTAAAAATTTTGATGAAGTTCATAAAGGAGCACATAAATGCCAAGGCAATTCTGATTGGTTGTCAGCCAAAGAACTTAGAGATGTTCGGAAAAATGAGTCCAGAGGTTAAAGAGGCATTAGAAAAATTGCTCTCCCTATTTTTTGAGATTCTTTAAGTCCTCCTTCCTGTTAACGTTAAAGAAGCTGATACGCCATTCCTGGGGCAGGACCTCTATGTTGATGTAACATACATTTGAGGAAGTTATCGCATCGTACAGCTTGTACCTACCCTCATTTATCCTCTTCCCCAGGATATCCCGGAATTCCTGGGCGTAGGCTGAATGGAGAGGTTCAAGGTAGCCGTTGCTCCACCTGGGAACGCACGCAATTTTTCCAGAATTATTGAATTGTTCAATTATGTAATCAATGAATTCTGGAATTAAAGAAGGCATGTCCCCGCCCACAACGAAGGCATCTCCCAACGACAGTGCGGTGAAAATACCACTTATTGGGCCCACCATTAGCTCATCAACCACGACGCTGTATCCAAGGGTTCTGAGCTTCTCGGCGTTGAACTTAGATGCAACGATCACAATTTCATCGATCAGTCTACTCTCCTCTAACCTCTCTATAGCGTAGAGGATCAAGGGCTTCCCGTTGATCTTGAAGAGTAGCTTATCCTCACCAAATCTCCTAGCCCTTCCTCCGGCTAGCACTGCCCCTATCATCCCCTAACGACCTCTATAGTTGTTAGGTACTTCATCCTTTTCAGGTTTTTATAGGGATCCCTTACCTCCTCGGCAAGTCTCCTGAAGTACCCTTCGGGATCGTAGGCAACCTCATGGCACTTCAAAATATCTAAGAGGGAAGCGTGAAAGTTCTCCATCTCCTCCAGCGTGTAGAGCTCAAAGGCAAGCTTTATGCCAAGCTCGCGCTCCACTGGATCCTTCACCTTGGTTATAAACTCTGCAAGCCTGTTTACCTTTACGGGATCTTCATGCTCCCTTAGTATCACCAGGACATCTATCTCATCGATTAGCCCCTTTAAGTGGCCCCCATAAAAAACTATTGAGAGGACGTTGTCTCCATATACCTCGAGTATCCTCTTAACTATCTCCTCTTTCATCCTCCCAGCCCTCCCGCGACGTAGCTCTCCCATCCCTGGGCAACGGCTGGGAGTGCTATGCCCTTGAATATCCACGGGCCGACTAGTCCCAGGACTATGACCGCTATTGAAATAGCCACGACCACACCAGTCATTACCGGCATCCCTACGCTCTCCTTCTTTCCGCATCCAAGCCACAGCACCCTCATCATCTTGACGTAAGCTACCAGGCTCATTATCGACGTCACAACGAGAACCCCTGCAAGTGCTGGATTCCAATCTAGGAAGGCCGTGAACAGCATGACTTTACTTGAGAACACGTTCAATGGAGGTATTCCAGCCAAACTCAGGGCTGCAACTGCGAAGGAAAACATTGCAAGCGGATTTGCCCTCCCAACTCCCGCCAAATCTCTGAGGTCTCTAGACCCGCCGATTTGGATCATTATTCCAGCGGAGAGGAATAGCAGGGATTTCGCAACGGCATGGTTGAAGGTGTGGAATACTGCGGATGCCAAGGCTAAGCTACTCCCAATCCCGAGGGCCATTGACAAGTAACCCATGTGCATTATCGTCGAGTACGCTATGATCCTCTTAATGTCTGAGTGGACGTTCATCATGATCGCACCTAGGAATGCCGAAATTGCCCCCAGGATAATTAGCAGGATTCCCAAGGACTTAACCTCGGGAAGGCCTGAGTACAGCGTGAAGTAGAGTCTCGCTATTGAGTAAATTCCCACGTTGACAACTAAACCAGAGAGAACCGCTGAAATTGGACTTGGGGCCGCTGGGTGCGCGTCTGGAAGCCAGAAGTGGTTGGGGAATATTGCCGCCTTTATCAGAAAGGCCCAAGTGGCTAGAAGGAGGATGGCGAGGGAAGCGTTGACTACGTCGGAGGAGTGGACTATCTCAGCCAGCTGAGCCATGTTCAGCGTCCCGTACGTTCTATAGAGGAGGCCCATTGCGATGAAGTAGAGGGTAGTTCCAATGGCCCCTATGAAGGCGTACTTCAAGCCGGCCCTCAGGGATTGAGGATCCCTATTGAACATTACGAGGGCATAGGCAGCGACGCTCGTTACCTCGAGCATTACGAAGAGGTTGAAGAGATCTCCAGTATAGAGGACGCCGATCAGCCCGGCCTCGAGGCCGAGATAGAGAGTGAAGTACCAAACTTCCCCACTCTTAATGTACTCGAGGCTATAGATGGCTATGAGGAAGAGGAGAGTTGAGGTTACGAGGCCAAGGAACGCGCTCATTGTATCTACTTCATAAACTATCCCAATTGGAGCCCTCCATCCTCCGAAGGTGTACGTTAGTGGGCCACCCTCAGATGATTTGAATACCTCAAACGTGAAGAGCATCGTAAGGAAGGTTCCAAGTACGGCGTACGCCTTAGCAACACTTTTTGACAGCTTTCCAATGAGGGGCAGTGTGAACGCGAAGGTTATTGGGGTTAAAACTGCCAAGGGAATCGGATTCATTTCCACCACCTCACTCAAAAATCTTCGAGGCGAACTTCTCAAATTCCTTGGAAATTCTCTCCCTGGCCTCTTCTGGCCTATCCGTAGTTGCATATATCCAATTCACGTAGAGGTACTCATCATCAACGTCAACGACGACCGTTCCTGGGGTGTTTGTTATGGAGTTTGCAACGAGCATTTTTGAGTAGTCGGAGGATAAATTAACGGGAACCTTGACTATCGCAGGCTTGACGTTTCCAGTGAATATCCTGACTATCACGTCAATGTGAGCCTTAACCTCGGCAACAACCATGTACCACAGGAAGTAAATCAAAGCCCAGAGCCATCTTAACGGGTTCAGGGCCTTTCCCGGCCTCTTAACCAGGTATTTAGATGTAAGAACTGATACCACTAGGGCCACGAGGGCTCCAGTAACTAAATCGTACGGTTTTGCAGAGCCTGTGAATATTAGGTAAGTCCCCAGGACTAAGAGAAACACGGGCAACTCCCTCATGCTTCAACCCTCCTTAACTGGATTATCGCGAATGCCAAGAGCACGTTTATCGCCATCCCAATTACAACAGCAGTTATAACTAAGGCCTGAGGTAACGGATCTACCGCGGTCTTCGCGAACGTTGCTACGGATTCTCCAGATGGAAGAATAGGTGGCTTGCCGTTGATTCTATATCCCAAAGCCACGACAAAGGCGTTTGCTGAATCTCCAAGTATCGTTAGGGAGATCAACTTCTTCACGAGATCTTTCCTCGCGGTAACGCCATAAATACCCACTATCATCGTGAGCACTAGAGAAACTATCGCCACTCCCCAGAGGTCAATCATTCCTACCACCTCCTGCCACCGCTAGAATCAAGAACACCGCCGTGAATCCAGCCCCTACGGCCAAGAACTCAAATATGTTGTACCATAGGAGGGATCCTCCGAGGAGCGTCCCCAGGAACTCGCTCGGAAAGTACGGCTGGTTTTGAACCGCGTAGCCTCCGAGGGCAAGTGGAATAAGTGCGAGGATTACAATTCCCGTGAGGCCGAGGATTCTAACTAGCACGGCCCTCTCCAAGGTTATCCCAATTTTCCTGAGGGATGCTAGCGAGACAGCCCCGATAACTAGGAGCGGAGCAACTGCTAACGTTGACCCTCCTTGGAAGCCTCCTCCTGGGGTAAGCTGTCCGTGGAGTGCGAGGGAAGTTGCGACGGTTACTATCAAGACTGCCGTAACCTTGGTGACAACTTTAACGGGCAGTGGAAACTCCTCCCAGGAGGGATATTCAAGCTTCAGCTCCCTAAATATTGCCAAGCCCCCCATTATAGCTAAGAAGAACACCGCTGTCTCAAATATAGTGTCCAGACCACGGTAGTCCCATAAGATCGAAGTAACGACCTCCGGGCTCCTAACTGAAGTCAGGCTGTCCTTAAGGTAGAACTCACCAAGGGAGTGGATGGAGCTCGGGGCCGAGATGGGATAGAGGTAGGTAACGACGAATGGAATTACGATGAGTATAATTCCAAATATCAGCCTCCTCATTTCAGCTCACCTCGTACCTCCCAGTTTTCATGATCACGAACACCAAGAGGGCCGTGTATATTCCCACGGAGATGGCAACGTAGGCTAGAACTATGTCAGGGGCCATCAAGAGGTAGAATATTCCGGCATAGGCTATGGCCTGGAGGGCAGAGAAGCCCACGGCCTTTATGAGATCCCTCTCCGTTACGGCAAGGTACGCCATAATGAGACCAACTAGGGAGAAGAAAGCCAGAAGCGGTATCATCTCTCCTCACCCCTTAGATGGTCAAAGTGAAAGTTCCCTTCGACTCCTGAGCGGTGGGCGGCATAGGCTAGTGCTGTACTGCCTGCAGGTGCAACTAGCAGGATTATTAAGGCCGTTATGAAGCTCGCCCCAGCTATAGCTAACCTCCCGGGTAGGCTAGGCATACCTAGGGCCGCCAATGCAACGCCGATTAGCGGGACAACCGCACCGCCCACCGTACCCACGGTGGCAGCGTGTAGCCTTAGATAGAAGTTCTTGAACCTTAGCATACCTATTCCTGCTAAGAGGTCGCAGAGGGCACCAATGACCATGAGACCCGCACCGATGTAGAGCAGGATCATCCTCCCACCTCCCTCAGGAGGTACCTCGAGACGTAGATGTCAAGGAGGTAGGACCAGAGAGCTAAGACGATAGCCCCAGAAATCAGGTAGGGAGACTTGAAGTAGAGGGAGAGAATCCCCATGAACGCCGCTAGATCGTACCCTATGCAGTCTATTGCGAGAACTATATCCGGAATCGTGGGCCCTTTAACGGCTCTTATTAAGTACATAATTATCGCAAGAGAAAATATCGGAACTATCAATTTTACAACAGTCTCAATCATTTCTCTCCCTCCTAACGACCTTTAAGGCTTTCCACTCTCCCGATATGGCTCTCTCGATGACCCTTCTGTCTTTATCAGGTAACTCATCAAGGTTCAAGGCTGAAAGTGTTTCAGGAGTAACTTCTCCCATCTCGAGGATCTTCCTTGCAGTGGGCTCGCTTACTTCCCCAATTTCCTCCATGACAAGCATGTCCCCCGCGAAGTGGGAGGTTACCTTTGAGAGGTAGATGTCGCTAAGGTACCTCAACCTTAACAAGACCCACGTGCCTCCTTTCGTACTCATCCCTAATCCTCCAGTACTCTTTTTCTAAGAACTGCATCGCGAATCTGATCCTACAATCCCTCTCCTTTTTCAGGAACCCCTGAATTAGAGAGTGCAGAGTTTCCCTTGGATTTTCACTTTTCTCGGCCTCCTCTACCATCCTTAGAAATTCTTCAAGGACTAGTTTCCTGTCGAAGTAGCCAATAACCCTCCTGAGCTCCTCCCTTAATGTCAGGTATATCCTCTCGTTCACAGGTCTGACGGGGAGCCTGAAGGGAACTCCCTCTTCCCTTCCGGGTGGAGAAGCCGTCCATCTTTCCCCTTTCATCTTCTTCTCCTTGATCCCTAGAAGGAGAGAGAGACCGTAGAGTATCTCCTCGGGGCTTGGAGGACATCCAGGGATGTACAAGTCTGGCTTCGTTCCATATTCCTGCAGGAGAACTTCAATTCCACCAGTTCTCAGCCTGTCCCTTCCTCTATCCTTGGTGGGATTGTATATCGGGTAGCCGTTGTAGAATATCCCCCCGCTTGAGGCGCAGGTTCCTATGGCAACCACTATCCTGGGCTTTGGAGGCATTGCCTCATACACTGCTTTGACGGCGTAGTACGTCTGCCTGGTGAGGGGGCCAGAGACTAATAGGGCATCCGCATGCCTTGGACTCCCAACGAGCTTTATTCCAAACCTCTCGACGTCATAGTAAGGTGTCAAAACATCGAGTATCTCTATATCGCACCCGTTACAACTACCGCTGTCCACGTGAAATACCCATACAGACTTATACCTCATCCCCACCACCCCTCACCCTCTCAACTTCCTCCCTCATCCTGCACTCCCTGCAGAGCAGAACCCTCTCGAGAAGAGATGATTCGTCGAATATTTCCTTGGGTAAAATCTGAAGCATTTTGTAGATCTGTCTCTCCGTGAACTCCTCGTACCTTCCACAGCGAGGACATCTGTATAGGTCGTGCTCTACAACCTCTATCAAGTCTTCCTTGTTGTCTGTGGCTATCTCGAACCTTGTAGTTTCCTCCATGGCCTCGGTTGGACAGACCTCAACGCAACGATGGCACCTTATGCACCTCGCGGCGTTGAAGACTATCCTCTTCTTTCCGTTCTCAAAGTCCCATTCTATACTAAGGGCATCGGGAGGACAAGCTCGAACGCAAGCACCGCAACCTATGCACAGTTCAGGATTTATGTGCGGAATTCCCCTGTACTCAGGTGGCTTTTCTGTGTCCGTGAACGGGTAAGCTACCGTTACAGGAACTCCTTGCCTAAGATCTTTCCTCTTCCAAGAAGAGAATATCAACTCATTTCCCTCCCCTTCTTTATGGAAAGCTCGTTAAACTCGCTCTCCGTGAGAACCCTAACCTTGCCCGTCTCAGCATCAACTATCTGAACCCTCTCCGTGCATGAGTAGCATGGATCTATGCTGGCTATTATCAGCGGGGCATCTGCGACACTGTAGCCCTTTAGCATCTCCGGAACAGCCGGTAGGTTGTTGTACGTCGGCGCCCTAACCTTCCACCTGTAGACCTTGTTCTTCTCTCCCGTCATGACGTAGTGAACGACTTCGCCGCGGTGAGCCTCGGTGTATCCAAGGCCTTCCTCATATTCTGGTATCTTGCCCACGGGCGTGAAAATATCTCCTCCTGGAAGCTGATCCACAGCCTGTTCAATTATCCAGATGCTCTCTAAAACCTCGTCAAGCCTAACGAGGATTCTTGCTAGGACATCACCCTCCTTATAAACGGGAACCTTCCAGTCAAGCTCATTGTAAACGAGAACGTTGTGATCCCTTCTCGTATCTATATTCCTCCCGGAAGCCCTCGCCGTAGGCCCCAGAACTGAATAGGCCTTTGCCACCTTGTAGGGTAGAATGCCAACTCCTTCCGCTCTCTTAAGGAGAGTTCTCGTGTTCGTTACAATCTCGTAGAACTTCTCGACATCCTTCCTGAGCTCTTTGACTGTTTCCAGTATTAGCGCCTTCCTGTACTCAAGGATGTCCCTCCTCACACCACCAACGATGTTCATTCCGTAGGTCTTCCTGTTTCCGGTAAGCCTCTCTGCCAGCCACATTACCTTCTCCCTTATCCTCCACGCGTACATGAAGCCCGTGTCGAAGCCAGCTAAGTGCGCAGCAACACCAGCCCACAGGAGGTGGCTGTGAATCCTCTCGATCTCGAGCAGGATGACCCTTATGTACTGGGCCCTCTCAGGAACCTCAACTCCAGCAAGGTTTTCTATCGCCATCGCATAGCTTACCGAGTGCTGGAAGCCGCAGATGCCACAGATCCTTTCCGCTATGAAGAATATCTGGTTGTAAGTTAGCCTACCTTCTCCTATTTTCTCTATCCCCCTGTGGGAGTAGAAGCCCCTATAGTCAACGTCCACTATCTCCTCGCCCCTGACAAAGAGCCTGAAGTGGGCCGGCTCGTCGAGGGCCATATGATATGGGCCTATAGGGACTAAGCTCGTATCTGGTGGACCTTCCCTGTAGGCGCACTTCGGAGCTCCCATGGGGGAGTAGGAGTAATCCATGTCCTTTCTCAAGGGATATACTCCTTCAGGCCAGTCTTCGGGGAGTATTAGCCTCCTCAAATCGGGATGACCCTTCGGCTTTAGGCCAAGAAGATCGTGAACCTCCCTCTCGGCCCATAAAGCGGCCGGAACTTTTGAGGCTACTGATGGAAATTCAGGGTTTTCAGGGTCGAGGTAAGCCTTGAGCATTATCCAGAACTCCTCGCCCGTCTCATGATTAACAACGCTTATCACGGGCATGTAAACAAAACCACCGCTTATTGGCCTCTCATCGGTTCCAACACCCATGGAGTAGTGAGCCTCTTTAGCCTGGGGATGCCACTGCCAGTACTCAACCATCTCGGGAAGGGCCTCCTTTTTAACCATGTAAAGGATCTGATTCTTTGCCGGCGTTTTCTTCTCTAAGATGTGATCTTTGAACTTCGTCTCAAACTCTTCAATCACGCGAACCACCCCACTATGAACGCAATGATTGCCAGGAAGAACACGCGAACGTTCATCGAGACTATCTGGTCGATCCTAAGCCTAGCACTCGTCGCTTCAATGAGGGCAAACACCGAGTATATTACCGCAGAAACTACGAACTGAACAAGAAGCACAATCGGCCAGCTCACACCAAGGAGGAACCTGTAGGTTAAGATCGATGCCAAAAGCCACGTTAAGGCGAACCTCTTAATTAAGAGGGCATAGAGTGAGATCCCAAGAAGCTTTCCGCTGTACTCGACGAATATTCCTCCAGCTATCTCGGTTTCAGCTTCGGCGACATCAAACGGGACGAATGAGCCCTCAACGTACGCTGAGTACAGCAAGAAGAGCACTCCTAGAAGCGAGAGTGGACTCAATGGAGATGACAATATATCGCTCATCTTCAGGCTTCCGGCGCTGGCGGAGAGCATGGCGAGGGCCACTGCAAGTATCGGTTCCGTACTGAGGATGAGCATCATCTCCCTATGAGCTCCTATATGAGAGAAGGCGCTCCTAACTGAGAACGCCCCAAGCATGAAGAACACGCTGACCATCGCGAGGACGTAGATAAAGGCTACTACGTCCCAGCTGAAGCTCACCCAGAACTTGCCGAAGGGTAGGACGCTGACTGAAGCTAAGGCAGAAGCTAAGGCCAAGTAAGGGGCAACGACGAAGAGCTTATTCTTCGTTGGAATCCTGGGCTGGAGGGAGAGTAGCTTAGCTATGTCGTAGTACGTCTGAACTATTGGGGGACCTACCCTAAACTGGACCCTCGCCTTTATCTTCCTCGCTATGCCGTCGAATAGGGGAGAGATAAGGAGGGACAGCGCTACGCCCAGCATTTCACCACCCCACAAGCAGTACAATAACTCCAGCAAGGATGATCATGCTCAAAACCATCGTAACTTCCATAGCCACGCTGAAGTCCCTGAGAACTATCGTCAGGGAGGTGAGGAACCTGACGACGGGCATTATAATTGCTTCATCAATGTACTCCTCAAAGTACTTGGAGATCCACCAATATGCCGATGCCATAGCATCAACTAAGGCAGAGCCAGCCCTCCTAAGGTAGCTGGAGAGTGAGTAGAGGCCACCAATCTTCTCCTCGTACTGGTGATAGTAGGAAGAGGCCTTCAGCCTAAACCTCTCCTCGGGGAAACCTGAGGCCCCACAGTTCCAAGGCTTGGCTTCAACCCCATTGAAGGGAACCGCCACTAAAACACCGACCGCAAGCACCGCAAGCATTAGCAGGAACATGGGAGAGGAGAAGTACGAGTAGGGGTTTACCCCTGGGGTCAAGGGGAAGAGTCCCAAGAGCAGACAGAGGATCGAAGGTATACCCTGACCAACCACCATCGAGACTGGAACTTCACTTCCCTCAGATTCCCCTCCCAGGAATGCTGAGGAGTAGAACTTAATGAAGGATGCCAGCGTTGCGGCGCTTATGAAGAACGCAAAGGCGGTCGCCAACTGTAGCACGGGATCGCCCGAAGAGTAGCCGGCCTCATAGAGAAGTAACTTGCTTAAGAAGCCGTTAAACGGGGGAACGCCTGAAATTGCTAGTGAGGATAGGAGGGCGAATGTTCCCGTGTATGGCATCGCCTTAAACAGACCACCAAGCTTATCTAGATCTACAGTTCCCTTTGAGTACTCGAAGGCCCCAGCCGTAAGGAACAGGGAGCCTTTGAAGAGGGAGTGATTCAGGGCATGGAAGAGGCCAGCGGCCAATGCCAAGTAGCCAACTTTACTGGGAATTAGGTAGATGCCAATTCCTATGCCGAGCCACATGTAGCCCATCTGGCCAATGCTGTGGTAAGCAAGTAGCCTCTTCGCGTTTTTCTGTTTCAGGGCGAAAAGGGTGCCAATGGTTAGGCTTAATGCCCCCAGGATTGCAACGACTAGCCCCAGCTCCCTGCTTGGATTAAACGTTAGGTAAGCCTTAACGAGAGCAAAGAGGGCAACTTTTTCCATGGCTCCCGCAAAGAGTGAGGAAACATTACTTGGGGCACTGTCGTAGGTTTCCGCAACCCAAAAGTGTAGTGGGACTATTCCTGACTTAGCCATGGCCGCTATCATTACAAGCAGGAAGGGAAGATTGCCCCTAAGCGAGCTGAGGGAGAGTGTGGGAGCAAGTGCGATTAGCAGGAGGAGGGGAATTGTAGTGAAGATGTGCATGGTTATGAAGTACTTCGCTCCAACGTCTCTGTCCCTTATGAAGAGGTAAGAGAGCAACGTCATAAGCTCCCAAGAGAACACGAAGAGAAGGATATTCTCGCTAACTAAAACCCCGTACATCGAGAGCACAAATAAGGGAAGGAGTGCTGACTGAAGCTTGTCTTTGGTGTATGCCATTGAGTACACGAAGACTGCTAGGGAAGAAATCCCTAGGATTAAGAGGAAATAGTTCTCAACGCTACTTAAGTTCCTAACTGCCAAGCCTATCATGATGAGCGAGGAGATTGAGGCTACCCCAAGCCCCACCCTTGCAAATCCCATAAATCCAACGAGCGATGCTAGGGCTAAGAGGTAAGGGACGACTTCCATTTTACCACCCCACTATGAGCTTGTAACCCAACGCTGGAGCAATAACGGCCAGGACAGCGAGGATCACAATTACTCCCCTCATGAGGCCGGTAACCTTCAAGTCCTCGCCTCCCAGCATGTCCCTAACCCTTAGCGCCGATACAACGAAGAACACCGTTGAATCCAGAAGGATCAGAAGGACGATCGCCCAGCATATTCCCCCTATCTGAACCCCGGATCTGAGGAGGAGAGCCTTACTGAAGAATATCCCAAATGGGGGAGCTCCGGCTAGGCCAAAGAGGGAGAGCATCCAAATTGCCCCTATTAAACCACCCACCTTTATTTTGCCCATGTTTAGGGTTCCTAGAGAGTAGCTGAACGTCCCCGCGGTTAAGAAGCCCAGGCCTTTAACGAAGGCGTGAGTGAATATCTGGAACATCGCAAGCTTTATTCCCACCTCAGAACCGAAGATTGCAAAGAGAACTCCACTGTACATCACCGCCGCTTCGGCCATCGTTGAATATGCGAGCAACCTCTTGGCATCTTTCTGCATTGGGTAGGCTATCGTGGTAATCAGGAGAGTTATCGCAAGTAGGAAAAGCATTATAAAGCCGCTAGCTTTTGGAATTGGGCTCATGAACTGAACTATCCTCGCGAGGAGAAAAACTCCCATCTCTATCATCGCCGTCCCATGGAGAAATGCACTGGCTGGCGTTGGAGCTTCCATGGCATCTGGAAGCCATGAGTATAGTGGGAATTGAGCGCTCTTGGTGAAGGCCGCTATCATGGCTCCCAAGAAGACGAGGAGCTTAACATCCTGGGGCAAGCTTGAAAGAGAGAGCAAGGACAGATTATGTGTTTTTAGGTATGCAAGGGCAAAAGCCGAGTAAAGACCGACGAGCGCTCCAAAGTTTGGCATTAAAAGGGCTTTATAAGCTGCTCTTATCGCTTCCTTCGTTCCATAGAAGCCAACGACACCCCAGCAGGCGAGGCTCATGAGCTCGAAGAACACGAGCATCTGGAGTATTGAAGAGGAGAATAGGAAACCCAGGGTTGAGCCCAGGAATATGAGCATCCATCCGTGAAACCTTCCTTTCCCCTCCCTCACGGGTTTCTCCCTGTTATGTGGTGAGAGGTAGTCAATGGAGTACAGCATGAAGAGGAAGCCCACGAGGGAAACCACAAACGCTATCGGGAGGGAGATATCATCAACTATTAGGCCGTAAACTTCACCAAAGTCATAAACTTCTGCAAGAACAACGTGCCTGGGCGTGAAGGTTATGAGTGAGTAAGTTATTACGATGAGGGAAAAGCCCGAAGCTCCCACTAACAGGGCGTCGGCCCTCTTACCATCTAGCCTAAACGCGAAAATTCCCGCGAGTATGGGAACTAAAAAGGAAAAAATAATGAGGTCCATGCTTCCACCTCACAGCAGGTATATCGGCTCCTTCTCTCCCCTCTCCCTCGCCTCTTTGAGGCGAGAAACGAAGCTTCCCTCCCTGTCCCAAAGTACCTCGTTTATCTCGCCGAACTTCAATGCTTCTGTTGGACATGAAGAAACGCAGGCAGGAAGCTTTCCTTCAGCTCTTCTCTCCGAGCAGAGATCACATTTGTCCATGATCTTGTTTACCTCATCTATCTTCGGAACACCAAATGGACAGGCAACGGCACACATCAGACAGCCAATGCACTTGAGAGGGTCGAAGGCTACGGCTCCATCCTGATCCCTGTACAGTGCACCCGTCGGACAAACTTCAAGACAGGGGGCCTTTTCACAGTGTCTGCAGTTGAAGGGTATCGCCGTTAAGTCGGGGAACTCGAAGACCCTTATCCTCGCTTCTCCGTGCTCCATCTCGCAGGCCACTTCACAGGCCCTGCAGCCAATGCAACGCTTGAAGTCTATGAATATCTTCTTGCTCATTCTACCACCTCCTTGGTGACCCTGCAGGCCACTGCCTTCAGCTCTGGCATCTTGGAGAACTCATCTATCGCATCATCTTTCGTGAGGAAGTTAACTCCCCAATGCCATGGCATCGCGACAACACCCTTCCTTATCCTATCCGTAACTACGGCCCTAACAACGAGAGAACCCCTCCTTGTCTCAACCTTGACCCTATCCCCATCCCTTATTCCAAGCGCTTTGGCATCCTCTGGGTTTATCATCAGAAAACTCTCGGGCCATCTCTTAATTAGGCTCTTGCTCCTCATGCTCATGGTTCCCGTGTGGAAGTGGCCTACCAGTCTGAAGTTGGTCAACCACAACGGATACTCCTCGTCCGGAACTTCTCCCGGCTGAACCCACTTGACCGGCGTAAGCTGGGCCCTCCCAGTCTTAGTTGGAAAGCCCTTCAAGAACAGTCTTGGAGTTTCTGACTCTTCATCTGGGCATGGATAGAAGCAGCCTTCTAAGTTAGAGTTCAATCTTTCAGGTGTTGCCCCTTTGAGGGCTGGAATTACCTTGTTGATTTCTCTGAGGATGTCGTCGACGTTTGAGTAATTGAAGTACTCCCCAACGCCAAGTTCCTTGGCCAACATAACCAGTATTTCCCAATCGGGCTTTGCCTCTCCCGGTGGTTTAGCTGCCTTGAAGCTCCTCATCACCCTCCTGTTCTGGGTTATCACGGTTCCAGTCTTCTCGTACCAGCTGGCCGCTGGGAGTATTACATCAGCAAACTTCGTTGTTTCTGTCGGAAAGATGTCGCTTACAACGACGAAAGCCTTCTCGAGAGCTTCCTCAATTAAGCTTGAATTTGCAAGAGATCTGGCCGGGTTTTGGCCCATTATGAATATTCCCTTCACCTTTCCCTCAGCCATGGCCTTGAATATTGCCTGATAGTGGAGACCAGGCTTTCTTGGAACTTCAAATCCCCAGAGCTCGCTGAACTTCTTCGCATTTTCCTCATTTAGTGGAATAGATCCAGGGAGCTGGGCGCAGTTAACTCCAGGAACAGCGGCACATAACCCACAGTGGGCCCCAGGAATTACTCCCGAGAATACTCCCTCTTTCCCTATGTTCCCAGTTATAGCGATCAAGTTAGCTATTGCCAAAGCAGTCATCGTTCCATTCGCGTGCTGGTTCACTCCCTCGTTGAGCACTATCGTCGCGTTGCCTCCTGTAGCTAAGAGCTCCGCTGCCCTCTTTATCATCTCCGCCGGCACTCCGCTAACCTTCTCGGCCCACTCTGGGGTGTACTCCTCCACGGACTTTGCGAGCTCCTCGAAGTTGTCCGTTCTTTCCTCAACGAACTTCTTGTCGTAGAGCTCGTTCTTTATTATATAATTGAGCATAGCCAGGGCAACTGCGAGATCGGTTCCTGGGTAAGGTTGGAGATGTAGATCGGCAAACTTGGCCGTCTTAGTCTTTATTGGATCAACAACTATCATCTTCGCTCCGTTGTCAAGGGCCTTCTCGAAGTACTGGCCGAAGAGAACTGGGTTAGTTTCGGCTGGATTGTACCCCCAGACTAGAATTACCTTAGATTTTACTATATCATCGAAGGGATTTGTCTGAGCTGGGCTTCCAAACACCTTGGTTCTAGCAACGAAGTTTGAAGACTGGCAGAGCCTCCCGGCGAATTCTACATTGTTTGTTCCTAAGGCCCTAGCAAGCTTTTGAAGGACGTAGTTATCTTCAAGGGAACATCTCTCGCTCCCCAGGAAGGCTAAGGCCTCGGGCCCATACTCCTTGAGGATTTCCTTAAACTTTTGGGCAACGTACCTTATGGCCTCTTCCCAGGAGACCTCCTCGAACTTTCCATTCCTCTTAATTAAGGGTTTCTTGAGCCTGTCTGGGCTTACGGTGAATTGATAGGAGGCAACGCCCTTGGGGCATAGCTTACCCTTGTTTGGCGTATTGGAGTGATCGTAATCCCACTCGATCTTCCTGGGGTGGCCGTTTACTGAAACTATGTACAGCCTACAACCAACGGAGCACCACGGACATACAACTGGCACGAGTTCCTCCATGCTTACCACCCTGAATTTTGTGACTGACTGGTCATTCAATGTTCGATGAGCAATTTTAAATATTTTTCGGATTCGTATGCAGAGATGAACACATTAGAACGTCAAAGATTAATCCAATTCATTTACTGCTACTGGAATTGTTAATTGAATTTGTTAAAATCTGAGCGAGGTTCTTCAAATACTCTTCATGGTCTATTGGGCTACAGTCCTCCGAGTACAGGTAGTGAAGCAGACTCCCGAGGAAAGTCCTAAAGAGAACCTCGGCCTTTTTCTCCTCGATGTTCACGAATTCCAAAACTCTCCTTGTTCCTTCCTTAATCAGCTTAGAACACAGCTCCCTATGGAGGTCGTTTAGTGATTTAATGCTGCTCTTTATCGAGACCGTGTGGAAGAATATGCACGCGAGCTCTCTATCGGAGTAGTGCTCGAAGAACTTCCTCCCCAGAAACATCAAATAATCCCGAAGGCTTCTGAAGTTCTCCCTATCGACGGGCTTAAAAACGTCGCTCAAAGCCTGAAAGGGCATTGCCATAATCGCAACTTCCCTTATTATGTCCTCCTTTCTCTTGAAGTAGAGATAAAAGGTTCCCTTTGCTACTCCCGCATCTCTAACTATCTCATCCACCGTTACCCTGTCAAACCCCTTCCTTGCGAAGAGTTTTTTAGCTGAGTGCAGGAGTTTTTCCCGGGTATCCAACTTAACCACCAGCTACAAATATGGAAAAGGTATTTAATAAAATTATATCTAGACCCTCTTTATTACTGGAATTAGCACTCTCCTCCCCCTTTTGGCCTCCTTCTTGATCATCTTTAGCACTTCTTCGGGCAATGATACTTCAAGTGAGCTTGAGGAAGCCAGCCAAACCCACTTGGAAAACACAACAAGACCTTCAAAGGTAGGATAGAGGAAGTTCTTGGAATGCTGGAGGTTGGAGGGTACGTTGAGGTCGTCGCAACTTATGAGGATGGAGCCTAGAAGGCTGAGGAGATCAAGATAGATGGAACAATGTTGAGGAGGGATAAAATGAAACTGGGGGATGTTCGTCTCAATAGTCTTATTTTTTCTATGCCTTATAACAGGGATAACCGGGACTATTCTGCTTTTAGGTAGGCCTGCGTCCCTAGTGAGGATAGTGGATGCTTTGCACGTCCATCTAGGCTTCGCATTCTTCGGGCCTTTCCGTGGTTCATATCTACCTGAACTGGACCGCATTGAAGAGCTACTTTAAAAAATTGGTCTAGGGAACTTCCACCACATACTTTTTATTCCCCTCCTCAAATCCCTTGAAGCTCCCCAACTTCAGACCGAGGAGAGCCTTTTCTATATCGACAACCTTCATCGCTGCGAGGTGGGTTACTCCCGTTCCCTTAAGAAACTCTGGGAGCAGTTGGCCCGTCGGGCCAGTTAAAACAAACAGCTTGGCCTTTTTGGCTCTTTCAAGTAGCATATCTATTGTGGCATTAACCAAACAACTGGCACTTGCAATTACTACATCCATCTCTGGCAGTAGGTGATACTCGAGGGCATCACTGTAGGTATTCTTATCCCAGAGCTTCGCGTTCCTCTCGAAGACGTAAATCTCGTACTTATCTTTCAGCTCTTTCACGAGGGGAGGCATGTTGCCAATTATCGCTATCTTCTCGACATTCTCTGGAATGAGCTCAAGAACATCGACCCACTCCGCGTTGCTCAGGTCTATGTGGTACTGGGAGACCGCATTTATCGCTGCAAGACCAAGCGTTCTCTCTATTACGTTTATGCTGTCTGCTTTCTCAATAAACTCTTCAAGGGAAATTTCTTTTATTGAATTCCTGTACCTCTGAACTTCCTCAGGTAGAGTCATGGCCACACCTAATGCTCTACCCTTTTCGCCCTCAATGAGAACCCATGTATAGGGAAGGCCAAAGGAAAAGTCCACTACCTCAAGGTCATCAATAAGCTTAAGGGCCTTCTTCTTTATCTTGCCCAACAACATCCAATCACCTCCAATATCTATCGCCTTTAACCCAGATATTTATTTCAGGGATAACGAACTTTCCATTATCAACCTTGAGAGTTAGTCCTTCCAGCTCTTTCAGGGACAGCGTGAGACCCCAAGAGAGCAGAACTTCAGTCATATTCCTAAGGCAACGTTCCTAGGGAGATCTATAAAGACTCAAAGTCCTTGAGCAGAAATTTTTAGCTTTATCGTGCTTTATTGTGTATAGAGGGCTTGGGTTTCCGTTAATGGTAGAGTGGTGAAGCCCCCGGCGACGGGGTCAATGTGGTCAATGTGTGCATAAGCCTTTTGCTAATGTACCTCATCTTTCCAAGTTACCTTGTTCAGAACTCTCACTCCTCGTGCTTCAGCTATGAGATCTGGAGATAGGGGTTTAGACTGTGGGATTATCCTTACAAAGTACCCGTTGCAGACGAGAACTTTCGCATGGGCTCCTGCCTAGACAAGGGTAAAGGCGCCCCAGCCTTCTTATCTATATCGTGATCCCATGGCGTCCAGCAACTACTCTTAGTGGAGCCTGCCGAAACCGGGTTCCTGATGGCAACTACTTCAACGAGAAACCCTCCCAATAGGAGGGCTCCACTAAGCTTTCTCCAGTGCATATCGATGCCACCCCTCAGAGCAGTTATTACTACTTGCTTGGTTATATATAATCCTTATGCTGAATAATATTATTATAACTGTAAATTATTTGTTTTAATTAAATCTAAGTAATAATATAGACAAAATATTGTAGTGGCGTAACATATCAAGATATTTAGATATAAATAAAGTTTTGTACTCTACACGTAGCTTTGGATGTTTTATTGTAATTAATTTGATAGTTCAACATGCATGTTAATATTGGGAACATTTTTATCCTAATCTTTAACTTAAACAAAGAGAAATTTTAAAATATTTAGTAGCATAACGTATAGTGGGGTGATCTAATGGAAAAGCTGAAAATAATGCTTGGAATAACTGTGGTTGTAATACTATTAGTAAGTACTACAGCTGGAGCTTATCAATACTTTAGCAGACCAGAAAAGGGCTTGCTAATTGAGCTTCCAAATCCAGATAAGATAATGGGTAGAAGTTCAATTGCCAGCTTACTGGCTCATAAGTACGAGTACTACGTTCAAGTTCAGGTAATGACGCGGAAAGGCTTCAGAACCGTTTACTTAGGAAGTTCCTCAGGTAAAATACTAATCCCCAGTTCAAAGTTCTCCGAGATTAAACGTTCTTGGAATGATGTAAATCCAGCCGTTCTCATTGATGTATGGCTCGTTGAGCCTGAAACTGGGAAAACGTACGAAGTTGGAACGTTCAGCACAAGGCTTACTGAGAACTCAGTTAAGGGTATTCAGAGGTTCACCCTCAAGTTCTCACAGAATAACCTTCGTGCTTTTTCAGTAGAAAAATTAAAGAGAATTCCACCAATTGGTCCAACTAGGGGATTTTTTGCAGGTTACCGCTGGATTACAAAGAAAGAGTACCTTAGTAATTTGAATGGCATGTACCTTCCCGTTTTAATACTAGATAACAGAAAAGGCCAGGCAACCATTATTGGAGCGTACAAAGTGGAAGTTCAGAAAAGTTCATCCAGCTCTTCGGGACTTTCTATAGGTTTCTCGACGACAATAATTAGGGGAGCTCGATTGAGTAGCAGGAATGAGTTAAGCATCGAGAGGGGTCTGGAAAATGGAGAGATTAGGATTGAGCTGGAAAAAGGTAACGAGTTCATGAAGTCTATCATCGATGGGGAAGTTAAAAATGTCAAACCTGGCCAGATTGGACTCATAGCCATCAAGGGGAACCCATACATAGCTCTCCAAGTCCTCCAGAAGTGTTATGTCGACGAGTTCAGGCACATGTACTGTTTCGACACTGACCAGGAGAGAGTTCTTATAACGATCTCAGATGTAGAAAGAAGATACGATACTAACAAAAAAGCTTACCTCATCAGAACTTTTTCCTTTATCGATCCACCAAGAAGTATATATCCAGCGGATAATTTTGGGAAACTTGTTGAAGAAAACACGGAGATGAAAACTTTAACAACACTCTATGGAAAGAAGCAAAGTGGAAGATCCACTTACATGGAGATTTTCCTAGACAAGTATGATACCTACTCAAATTCATACATTCCACTGCTCGCGGTGGCCATTGCCCTCCAACCAGAGGCATGGCCAGCGTTTCTAATAGGTCTAAGTGCCGTTGGTGGAGTTTACATAACGAACGAGGAGCATGAAAATGCATTTGGAGCCTTTACGATTGTGAATACCGCGGATTATACAAAAACTACAGTTAAATACACGAGTCTTAAGTATTCGGTGACAGGTTGCAACCATTACACGAAATTTCCCTTTGCATATTTACGATTTGAGTAGGCTCTCTTTCTTTTTCTAATTCCTTAAGGCTCTAGCGCATGTTTGTCGTATTCTTACGTTATGAATGATATTGAATATAATTAAAAAAGAAATCACATATAGCTCCAGATGCCCTTGCCGCGATAGTTCCTGACTATCGTTTTCATTGTGGTGAGGGCCACTATTGAGTAGCCAATTCCCTCCCTTCCAATTCCACTGTCCTTATTATGTCTTTGAAAACCTCTCCCCTAATGTCCAGCTTTACCATCCTCACCACCAAGGGTGATGCCAGTCTTTTCAAATTTAAACATTTAGGTTAATAAAATCGTTAAATGTAAACACAACTACTTACGAAGTAAACGCTTATACGTGATTAGGCGAACCTAATTCTGGTGGTGGTATGATAGCCTTTGGTCCCGTGCCATCAAGGAGGCTTGGGAAGAGCCTCGGAGTGAACAACATTCCGGACAAGGTCTGCAGTTATGCTTGCGTTTACTGCCAGATCGGAAGGACGATAAAGATGCAGGTTGAGAGGCAGGAATTCTACGATCCCAAGGAGATAGTGGAGGACGTTGAAAGGAAGGTAAATGAAGCCCTGGAAAAAGGGGAAAGGATAGATTACATAACCTTCGTTCCTGATGGAGAACCAACCCTAGACATTAACCTGGGGAAAGAAGCTGAGATGCTCAAAGACCTCGGAATAAGGCTGGCCATTCTAACTAACTCATCCCTCGTTTGGAGGGAGGACGTAAGGGAGGACTTGATGAGCTTTGACTTCATCTCACTGAAGCTTGACGCGGTAACCCCGGAAGTGTGGAGGAAAGTTGACAGACCCCACAAGTCCCTAAGCTTGGAGAGAATTTTGGAGGGAATGCTCACGTTAAGGGACGAATTCTCAGGAGTCGTTGTTACGGAAACGATGCTGATAAACATAGACTACGGTAATGAGCTTGAAAGAATCGCAGAGTTCCTGAAAGAGCTAAAGCCCGACAAAGCTTACGTCGCAATCCCGACGAGGCCCCCAGCAGAAAAATGGGTCAAACCGGCGAGTGAGGAAGTTATTCACCTAGCATACCAGCTCTTCAGCGAAGCCATTGGACCCGAAAACGTTGAATACCTAATAGGGTACGAAGGCAACGCCTTCGCGTTCACGGGCAACGTTGAGGAGGACATACTTTCAATAACAGCGGTTCACCCGATGAGAGAAGATGCAGTTAGAGAACTACTTAGGAAGGCCAATGCTTCCTGGGATGTAGTTGAGAAGCTAATTAGAGAGGGTAAGCTAATTGAGCTCGAGTACAACGGTGTAAAGTTCTATATGAGGAAGCTTAGGTCTAGGGTTTGATCAGATTAAACAGATTTGAGCATACGCACAAATTTTAAAAATATTAGGCTGACCTAATTCTCGGAGGTGAGGAGATGCAGATAGCGATAAGCGGTGGAAAGGGTGGAACAGGCAAATCAACAGTTGCCATAAACGTTGCGGTTGAACTCGCGAAGAAATTTAAGCTTATCTTGGCTGACCTAGACGTTGAGGCTCCAAATGATCACCTCCTCTTAGGGGTTGAGCTGCAGAACGAGGAGGAGGTAAACCAGTTCATGCCAAAGTTCGACTATTCAAAGTGCATAAAGTGCAGGAAGTGCGCGGAGGTCTGTGAGGAGCACGCTATAATAACCCTGAAGGACGGAACGCCCTTCCTAATGCCCACACTGTGCTCGGGCTGCAGGGCCTGTGAGATAGTCTGTCCAGTTCCTGGAGCAATTCAGGAAGGCTCAAGGCTTATTGGTCACACGTACGTTACGCCAACCCCCTATGGCTTCACCCTCGTGACCGGAAAGCTCAGGGAGGGAGAAGAGAGGTCAATGCCATTAGTAGTTGCCGCTAAGAAGAGGCTCAAAAACCTTGACTACGAGATCTTGATAGTTGATACAGCTGCAGGAACAGGGAATACAGTTTCAAAGGCCATCGAGGGATCTCAGCTCTTAATAGCGGTCACTGAGCCAACTCCCCTAGGAATCCACGATACTGAGCTGATCTTACAGCTCGGCAAGCTTATGGGAATTGAAACCTGGGTCGTGATAAACAGGGCGAATCTGGGTGATGTTAACGAGGTCTATAGGAGAGCGGAGAGGTATAACGCCAAAGTAATAGCGGAGATACCGTACAGCGAGAACATCGTAAAAACGTACGTTTCTGGAACTCCAATTGTAACGACTGATTATCCCGAAGCTGAGATATTCAGGAGAATTGCTGAGAGGATTTACGAGTTCTTGAGGGGGTGATAAAATGCAGATAGTTATAGCGAGCGGTAAGGGTGGTGTTGGCAAGAGCACGGTTACAGCGTCCTTACTCTACCTGCTCAAGGATGAGTACAGGCTAATAGCGGTTGATGCAGATGCCGAGGCCCCTAACCTGGGTTTGCTCCTAGGAGTAACAGAGTGGGAGGAGGAGAGAGAGCACATAGGAGCGAAGATAGCTAGAATTAACACGGAAACGTGCGTCCGCTGTGGAATCTGCCAGATGAGGTGTCCCTACGAGTGCATCTACGTTGACGATGAAGGAAACTATGTGGTTAACGAGCTCACCTGTGAGGGTTGCAACGTTTGCGGTTTAGTGTGCCCTGTCCCAGGAACGATAACGCTGGAGCAGGTTCGCTCTGGAGTGATAAGGAGGGCTATAACCAAGTACGGCTTCCCAATAATCTCAGCCCAACTTGACGTAGGAAGGCCCGAGAGCGGTAAGCTGGTTACAGAGGAGAAGGAGTGGGCCAAGCAGATAATGAAGGAGCAAAACCTAGAGCATATGATAGTTGATTCAGCTGCAGGAATCGGCTGTCAGGTGATAGCGAGCGTTGGAGGGGCCGACGTAGCAATTCTAATAGCTGAGCCAACTCCAGCCTCGCTGAGCGACGTTCAGAGGGTTTACAAGGTCGTCCAACACTTCCACGAGCCTGCCTACCTGATAATAAACAAGGCCGACATAAATCCTGGGTTCACGAAGCTTAGGGAATGGGCAGAGGAGGAGGGAATTCCCGTCTTAGGCGAGATACCTTACGACTCCGCCATTCCGAAGAGCATGTCGATGCTTAAGCCATTCATTGAGGTATTTCCAGAGTCAAAGGCATCACAGGCAATAAGGGAGATAGCGGAGACGATAAAGGAGGAGATAATAAAATGATTTTAAAGCTTCTTTTCAAAAAATCTTTTTAGATGTGTCTAATTGCTGAGAGCTAAGCTTAGGAAGCACATGGAGAAGGTTATTGAGGCACTTAAGGATAAATAATCTCTCCCAAAGAGATCCTCAACTATGTAACATTCAATGAGGGAGAGGAGGTTGAGTACTACGGGAAATTAGCTAAGCACGCTCGAAGGGGGGCATAAGGGTTTTATTCCTCCCATGAAGCATAAAGAAAACTTCTAAAACTCTTTAGAGAGTCATATCCTGGGGAAAGGGCTTAGTTAAAGTTGAGGCTCCTCCAGTTGAGCTTGCTCTGCCTTTCCCCTAAAAGTTCGAGACAGTTAATGATTACCTAAGGCTATCAATGAAGATTCAAGAGTTCTGTTTATGCATTTACCAAGGAACCGTTCTCCCGTCCTGTATTGTTGTGATACAAGGCAGTCATCACGGCGATTCTGAGGATTCACGGCAACAACTCAACCTCGTCACCGAGGGTTTCATCGCCCTACCGTTGACGGAAACCCGAGCCGAGCCCACCAATGCAATGACACGCAATGAAATTTACAAAACTTCCTGCCCCCGAGAAAGTTGATGGATTGGAAGAGATATAAATGTCACTTGGATAAGTCCCGCTTCCGTTAAGGGATCAGCAAGTCCAAAGTCACTTATAGAGCTGCAAAGATGACCTATTGAAATTCTAAGGGCTGGAAAATATTGTAGTGGTTTTAGGCTGTTCTTTTGATGGTTTCTTTTGTTGCATTCATGTGTTTTTGTAATCGTAATTTTTTTAGGTTTTGAGTGTGCTTTTGTTTTGGGACCGTTTCCGTCCGGCCCGAAGGCTGATGACCTCCCGCCTGAGGCGGCCGGTGGCCCCAATGTGAGCGGGAGCGCGAAGCCAACCACACCAGTTGCACTACAACTGGTAGCGGAAACGGAAGGACAAATGGGTTCCCCTATTAGTGAGAGTAGGGACCCTTTTAACTTAGAGAGTTATCCCACTCACTCATTTGTGAGCTGGGAATCTTGCCCTTTAGGGCTGAAATTTTATACACCTCACTTGAAGGTGCTTTTGGCCATGCCCGATGAAGCACGGGCGACCGTGTGGAGGGTGTTCCCACAGGGAACCTTTTTTTGATTACTTTTTTCTTATTACGTGGATATCCCTCACTATCTTATGCTTTCCATCTCTATCCAAAACGGAAGCTATAACCTCAAATCCGAGCTCATCAAGCCAAGGTCTGTTCCTCCTATATATTCCTCCCTCAGCCAAATTGAATGCTGGAAATACAAAAATGACTCTAGCATTTCTCTTTAGAACATCAGCAAAGCTCTCGAAGGCCTGATAATAGAGCCTGTCAAGCTCTCTAGCTATCTTTGTAGCTTCGCTCCTTGTTGGTTTCGTCTTCAGAGCTTTACCCATGTAGGGCTCGGTAATTATCGCATCAAACCTTGTCCTAAAGCACTTCTTTAACCTCCTTACATCACATACCCTCAAGCTTGCCGAATGCTTTACTCTAAACTCCTTCCTAAGCCAATCAACATTTCTCCCTGTATCCCTGATCCTCTCCTCGCTGATATCACTACCGTAGGCTGTCAGCCCCTGCAGAAGGAGCTCCATTATTATAGTCCCAGTTCCACAGAAAGGATCAAGAACATTTCCCCTCCTGACCTCGGAGAGGTTGACCATTATTCTCGCAAGCCTTGGAGGGATAGAGATCGTAGGCCTTACAACAGGCTTCTCAACGTCAAGTTTCTTCAGCTCAAAGGGATTAGTAATTTTAACGGTTTCGCCAACGAGCACTTCACCGTTTCCAAAAAAGAATACTACGTCTTTAGTTTCCGGAAAGCCCTTTAGTATGAGCTCACTTGGCATGGCATAGACTTTTGCTGGTTTGAAGAATTTTGTCGAATCTTTTTCCTTGAAGACTTTTTTAACCATTGAGCCAAGCTTCCTCCACAGCCTCCAATCCTCCCTTCCATACAGGCTTACCGTGAACAGTCTTGCATATTCTAAGTATTTTACAGCCTCCAATCCCTCTCCGACTATCCTAACAAGCTTAATTGACCCTCCAATAAATCTGAAGTACTTTTCTATGTCTCTTTTGGCTTTTATTATAACGTACGAAGCATTTGGAGATCCAGGATGTTCTTCAAGAATTCTAATCCCTAACCTAAATCTTCTTGAAAAAGCCTTTAACTCGATTAGACTTAGCTCATAATTTTTTCCAAATATAACTCCATACTTCTCCATATATCTCCCCTTAATTCCAGCTTCAAAACTTTTTAAGACATTCGTTCATAAACGATCAGGTAGGTACAAGGTGATTTCATATGCGTAGGAAAATATCCATATTGATTACCTTGGTACTTTTAATGTCGCCTTTATTGGCATTAAGCCAGGGATACGATTGGGATGGACTAGTTAAGGTTTTAAAAAGAAATTATGATCTAATAAAGCCGATAAATCATGCTTCAGCGGAAAAAATATCAGAGATCCTTAAATCTGCTAATGATCCGAAATCAATAATCTCAGCATCGAACATGGTAACGGAAATCGTTGTTAAGGAGCTCTCACTTATTAAACCTGTAAAAAAGTCAAATAAACTTGAAGGGGAGATAAAAAGGCTTGAATATTATGCAGAGATACTGGACGATGAAGGCCTCAAAAAGATACTGAACTCCTCCAAAGAGTACTTAAAAGAAGGGAATTACCAAGCAGCCAAAGAGAGCCTAAAATTTGCCCATAACTCATTACACTCTAAGATAGAGAGTATAAGCCCCAAAACTTTTTCTGATCTTCAGGAAGAAGTTGTAATACTATTACAAAAGTACAATAGCACAATTAAATATGCGATCCAAGTCGCAGTAGCCCTACCCGAAAACAAGAGTAGAGATGCTTTGATTGAGAAGGCTTCAATATATGAAGGGATACTCAAAGAAGCTGAGAACTTGAAAAAGCAAGGAAGATATATAGAGGCCCTGTCTCTATTAACTAAAAACCTTGATTCATTGATGCTCTTTCAACACTCATTGGAAGAAATGCACATTAGCCTTATGAAAGCACTACTTAGAGATGAGAAGAAAGTGTTAATATTAAAGCTCAAGATAGCGGCGAAAAAAGAAAACGAAAGTGAGTTAAGAAATATTGCAATTACTGAATTAGAACTCGCAGATGAAGATATAAAACTCGGAAGGATGGAGATAGCAACTTTGAGGGTTATAAGGGCCTCACGAATAATAAACTACCTGACAAGAACAGGAGGGGACAATGAGTGAAAAGACTCTTAATAATTCTAATTTTACTTGGAGCATTTTTTCTCCCAGAGTCCTACGGCTATATAGTAGGCAAACTAAGGGTACTAGTGTGGGAAGATGGGAATGTTACTATTGACGAAATTATATATCCAGAAGATTATGAAATCCTAATCCGAGTGCCCCTAATAGGAAACAATATTAGTGATATTTTAGTTGTATGTGAAGACAAATACAGACTTCCTTATACCCTCCAGAATAGTTCCCTGTTCATTGAAACTCGTAATTCAACACGTGTAAGGATTATTTATACAGCGAGCGGCTTAGTATCCAATGAGGGTAGCTTATGGACACTCAATCTGAACCTACCTAGGGCCCCCGCTGAAATAATACTCCCACAAGGCGCGGAGATCGTTGGACTCTCGGACATTCCAATAAGGATAATTGGAAATAACACAGTCTTAATAGGACCAGGAAACGTGACGATATATTATACTTTTCCAAGTTTATTAGCAGAGGAAAGGTTCCCCTTAAGGAAAGTAGTTCCATTGATAATTATGGCCTTAGTGTTTACTACTATTGTTGCGTTCTTCTTGAAGAAAAGAAAGCCAAGACGCAAACTCTCTTACTTTGAAGATAAGATAGGAAAAATCGCAAAACAATATAACCTAAATGACGATGAGATAAGGGCAATTAAGTACTTGCTAGATGTGGGAGGAAGAAGTAGTCAAGCAGACCTTCGAAAAGCCCTTGACCTTCCAAAGACAACTGTGTGGAGAATGGTCCGCAGGCTGGAGCAGATGGGATTAATAAAAGTTTACAAAGTAGGAAGAGAGAATTGGGTCGAGTTGAATATTGATATGCATAAACTTACATAATTTCTTCCCGCCTAAATAACCCTCCGTAATGTTTAAATTAAAGGAAAAGTTTAATGCCCACACAACAGGAGGTGGATAAAATGGTTCGCTATATGGTCACCTCTGCTCTTCCCTACGCCAATGGGCCGATACATGCTGGCCACCTAGCAGGGGCCTATCTACCTGCTGACATATTCGTAAGGTACCTAAGGCTCAAAGGGGAAGAAGTCGTTTTCATCTGCGGAACAGACGAGCACGGTACTCCAATATCCTTCAGGGCAATAAAAGAGAAAAGAAGTCCCAGGGAAATAGTAGATGAGTACCACGAGCATATAAAGATAACGTTCCAGAGAGCAAAGATAAGCTTCGACTTCTTTGGAAGAACCGAATTACCCGTTCACTATAAACTAAGCCAAGAGTTCTTCCTCAAAGCGCTGGAAAATGGACACCTAGTTAAGAAGGTCACAAAGCAAGCCTACTGTGAGCACGACAAGATGTTCTTGCCAGATAGATTCGTCATAGGAACATGCCCTTACTGTGGGGCCGAAAACCAGAGAGGAGATCAATGTGAGGTTTGTGGGAGACCTCTCACTCCAGAAATCCTGATAAATCCGAGATGTAACATCTGTGGGAATCCAATAACGTTCAGAGACTCAGCCCACTACTACATAAAGATGAAGGACTTTGAGGGAAGGCTCAAGAAGTGGATAGAGGAAAAGCACTGGAAGCCCAACGTTAAAAACATGGTTCTTGGATGGATCAAGGAGGGGCTAGAGGATAGAGCCATAACTAGGGACTTAGAGTGGGGAATTCCTGTTCCCCTAAATGAAGAGGATATGAAAGGCAAGGTTCTCTATGTGTGGTTCGAGGCTCCGATAGGGTACATTTCGATAACTATGGAGTACTTCAAGAGGATTGGAAAACCGAATGAGTGGAAGAAGTACTGGCTTAACCTTGACGGGCAAACTAGGGTGATACACTTCATAGGGAAAGACAACATTCCATTCCACGCGATATTCTGGCCTGCATTTCTGATGGCCTATGGTAAGTACAAGGATGAGGAGGTTGAGGCGGAGTGGAACCTTCCCTACGACATTCCAGCGAACGAGTACTTGAACTTGGAGGGCAAGAAGTTCTCAACAAGCAGGAACTGGGCCATCTGGTTGCACGAGTTTCTGGATGTCTTCCCCGCCGACTACCTCAGGTACTACCTAACCACCATAATGCCGGAAACTAGGGATTCTGACTTCAGCTTTGCGGAGTTTAAGACAAAGATTAACGAGGAGCTCGTCAACAACTTAGGGAACTTCGTTCATAGGGCGATGACCTTCGTCAACCGGTACTTCGATGGAGTTATTCCGGAGAGGGGAGAGCTGGATGAGCTAGATAAGCAGGCGTTCGAGGAGATAGAGAGAGCATTCAAAGAAGTTGGAGAGCTTATAATGGAGTACAGATTCAAGGATGCACTGAAGAGAGTAATGGCCCTAGCATCTTTCGGCAACAAGTACTTTGACCACAAGCAACCATGGAAGACTGCAAAGACGGACAGAGAGAGGACCGCAACCACAGTAAACATCTCCCTCCAGATAGTTAAAGCCCTCGGAATACTTATCGAGCCTTTCCTTCCAGATACCGGAGAGAAGATATGGCACCTCCTGAACCTTGATGAAGTCAAAGAATGGAAGTTTAAGGAGCTTCCTGCAGGACATCAAGTTAGGAAGCCTGAGATACTGTTCAAGAAAGTTACGGACGAACAGATAATCTACTTCATCCTGAAGTTCATGGCAAAGGGTAATCCTGAGGGGGCTAAGCTACTCCTCGATAAGTACTATAAGAAGGAGCTTGTTGTCAAGGTCGCAAAGGAGAAGCTTGGCGAAGAGAGTGAGGTAATCTTGAGAAAGTTGGGATATAAAGAGAAGAAGGAGAAAAAGAAAAAGGAGGGAGAAAAAGTGGGTTATATAAGCTTTGATGACTTTGCAAAGCTTGACTTAAGGGTTGGAAAGATAATCGAAGTTAAAGATCATCCAAACGCCGACAAGCTCTACGTCGTTAAGGTCGATCTCGGCGGGGAAGTTAGAACCTTAGTTGCAGGTCTCAAAAAGTATTACAGGCCAGAGGAGTTGCTTAACAAGTACGTGGTCGTTGTTGCCAATCTAGAGCCCAAGAAGCTCAGAGGGATCGAAAGTCAGGGAATGCTACTGGCAGCGGATGACGGTGAAAACGTTGCCCTCCTGATGCCCGATAAAGAAGTAAAGCTTGGGGCTAAGATCAGGTGACCGATAATTTTTCTATTTTGTTATCTCTTTTCCAAAAATTTTAACTCCTAACACTCGACTTTATTGATCTTTTTTGGAAAGAAAAGCGGTTCTAAACTTTCGGTTTTAGAAATCCGTATAAACTTTTGGTTGCGAACTTTTAGTGAACATAATTGTTCGTACGAATGGAGGTGTTCATCGTGGGGTACAAGATTACAGCCAAAAGGGATCTCAGTCCCATAGACTACATGATAGAAGTTGAGGCACCCCACGTTGCTAGAGCATGGAAACCAGGACAGTTTGTTGTCTTCATTCTCCATGAAAAGGGAGAGAGAATTCCAATGTCCGTCTTCAAGGCTGAGAACGGAAGAGTCATGATGTTCATAAGGAAGCTAGGAAAAACTAGCTTGCAACTTTACTACGAGTTTAACGTTGGAGACGAACTTTACAGCTTCTTGGGGCCACTGGGGAAACCAATAAAGATCAAAGAGTATGGAAACGTTGTTTTCGCTTCAGATGCGGTTTGCGGTCACGCCGAGAACTATGCCTTACTTAAGGCCATGAAAGAAGCCGGAAACTACACAATCTCGGTGCAGACATTTGAGGACAAGAACCACGTGTATCCGGAGGAATTCTTGGCAAAATCCGTCGCCGATGAACATTATCTGACGACGTTAGATGGTTCTGCGGGGATTAAGGGGCACTACCTTGATGTAGTTAAAGAGTTAATTGAGAAAGACAAAGTGGATATAATTTTTGCAGGCGGAGGACTGAATAACTTAGCAAAGCTCGCTGAACTCACAAGACCATATGGAATCCCAACCTACGCAACGGTTAGGCAGATAATGGTTGATGGAACGGGAATGTGCGGTTCTTGTAGGGTTCTCTACGACGGCAAAGTTAAGTTCGCGTGCAGAGATGGCCCAGTTTTCGATGCACACAAGATAGACTGGGAGGATGCAATTAACAGAAACCACAACAGATTCGTCGAGCAAGAGAAGCTCGCGAAGGAGCTCTACCTTAAGTACTTGAAGGAGAAGGGGGTGATTTGAATGCCGAAGCTCATCAAGGAGAGGGTTCCCACTCCTGAGAGACCTGTTGAAGAGAGAGTTAAAGACTTCAAGGAAGTTAACCTTGGCTACACCTGGGAGTTAGCTTTAAAGGAAGCAGAAAGGTGTTTACAGTGTCCTAAGGATTATGCTCCCTGTATTAAGGGTTGTCCTGTCCACATAGACATCCCAGGGTTCATTGGAGCCCTGAGAAAGTACAGGGATGACCCTGACAAAGCCGTTAGGGAAGCACTAAGGATAATATGGAACGATAACACGCTTCCCGCAATTACAGGTAGGGTTTGTCCTCAGGAGGAGCAGTGTGAGGGGGTCTGTGTTGTTGGAAAGGTTGGAGATGCCGTAAACATAGGAAAACTCGAAAGGTTCGTCGCGGATTACGCAAGAGAACACGGAATTGATGAAGAGCTTCTCTGTGAGTTCGCCGAGAAGTGCGATGGAACCAAGGGAAAGGTTGCGGTGGTCGGAGCAGGGCCTGCTGGCTTAACATGTGCGGGAGAGCTTGCAAAGATGGGGTACAAGGTTACAATATACGAGGCCCTTCACAAGCCCGGCGGTGTCCTTGTCTACGGGATTCCAGAGTTTAGACTGCCAAAGGAGATCCTGGATTACGAGTTGAAGAAGCTCGAGAAGCTCGGAGTTGAGATAAAGACAGACCATTTGATAGGCAAAACCCTAACGATACAGGAGCTCCTCGAAGAGTACGATGCCGTGTTCATTGGAACTGGTGCTGGAACTCCCAAGCTCTTAGATATCCCTGGAATTCTGCTCGATAGAATATACTCAGCCAACGAATTCCTAACAAGGATAAACCTCATGAAGGCCTATGAATTCCCCGAATACGACACCCCAATAGCCGTAGGCAGGAAGGTCATAGTGATCGGAGGAGGAAACACGGCAATGGATGCGGCTAGGTCAGCATTAAGGCTGGGAGCGGAAGTGACGATTGCCTACAGGAGAGGCAGAGAGGACATGAGTGCCAGGATCGAAGAGATAAAGCACGCCGAGGAAGAAGGAGTAAAGTTCATGTTCTTCGTTCAGCCCGTTGAATTCCTGGGGGAGAACGGAAAAGTAAAGGCTGTAAAGTTTGAGAAGATGAAACCCTTGAATGAGAAGGACTCCAGAGGCAAGAGGAAGATCGTTGGAACGGGGGAGTACGTTACGGTTGAAGCTGATACAGTAATAATTGCCATAGGTCTCGAGCCCAACAAGATTATCCTCGAGGAGTCCGGCTTTGAGGTGAATCCAGACGGAACGATAAAGGTCGATGAGAACCTTATGACCTCCATCCCAGGGGTTTTCGCCGGTGGGGATGCAATCAGAGGAGAAGCTACCGTGATCTTGGCCATGGGTGACGGAAAGAAAGCAGCGAAGGCCATAGATGAGTACATAAGGAAGAAAAAGAACAACTGATCAGCCTTAGGAGAAACGTCATCACCGGTCAGGTGGCCCCGTACTCATCATCTCACCTCGTCTCTTCAACGAGCCACTTCAAGTACTCCTCGTTTACGTCCTCCACTTTTATCTTTATTATCGCTGGAACCGTGTAGGGGTGTAACTCCTTAAGCCTTCTCCTCAATTCATCCCAGAGTTCGTCCTTTGTCTTCAGTATTGCCCCTACCTCTTTGTCCTCCTCTATCTTCCCTTGCCACCAGTAGAGGGCCTTGTGCTCCCTCAAGTTGGCGCAGGCAATCAACCTTTCCTCAAGCAGAGTCTTCACGATTTTCTCAGCGCTTTCCCAATCTGGAAAGGTTGTGTAGACTATTATCATTCCCTACCCTCCTTCTCCTTTATGTATAGCCTGCCCCTAACCTTCACTATCTTATACACCTCCCCATCTTCAAGCTTTTCTTTGGGCTTCCTAACCTCGAAGGTCTCGTAAGTCTCCATGTCCATGAACTGAGCTTCGGTTGGAGTTTGGCCCATAAGCAGTGCCTTCCTCTCCTCGTGCTCCACTAAGTCAATCTTCTCCCTCTTTATAGTCTTCCAGTCGAAGTGATAACTCTCCCAAGTTTCGAGGTTCTTGAGCCTCATGCCCTTCCCGTCAACGCTCTCCACTCTATACACTCTTCCATGCCTGTCCTCAACTACATCGCCCTTCCTGAACTTAGGTAGTCTAATGGTGACGCTCGTCCTGTATACCTCTTTGCTCGTCTGCCTGTCAAGACCAACTAATTCGTAGGCCTCGCTTATAACTCCCCCGAACCTCTCCCTTATCGCATTAGCGAGCTTCCTTGCAGCACTTGTTGAGCCCATGTAGAAGTCTATTCCCTCCTCCTTCTCTATAGTGTCCTGTATGAAGCCCATCCTGTCCCTCTGCATTATTTCGTCGACCTTCTCTTGGACGAGCTTTGTTATTTCTGCCCTCTCCTCCTTTGTAAACTCCCTATCCTCAACTCTAACCTGCAGGATGGCCTCGTAGTAGCCGGCAAGAAACTTCTGGCACCTTGGACAGACGGTTTGCCTCACATAGACCGTAGTCGTAACGGTTTCATCGTGGGGCTCGACTTGAAGCTCATGTATCCTAGCCTTGGCCCTTACCTCATACACTATTATGGCCGGGAAGTACTCTACGTGGTAGTCAAGAACCCTAAAGGCCACGAAGGCCTTTCCCACGGGTACCTCCCTTACTTCTCCAAGTTCTTCCCAACCAACAATTTCAAATTCCTTAACCTTGTCTAGTGAGTCTTCTATGGCCTCGAGAAGGGCATTTTCGGCAACTTCAAATATCAAAGCCTCGAGCTCATAGTTCTTGGGATCAACCCACACCCCCCTCTTCTTGTAACTCCCACAGTTCTGGCAGAGCTCTGTGTTTATCTCGCTGGACAATAACAGGATTGGATTCTCCTTTCTAAAGCACACTTGACAGAGGCCATTGATGAGAGGGCCTCCTTCTTCCTCACTTATCCCACAACGGTAGCAGAACCTCATCTCTCGCACCTATTGAGGGAAGTCCTATGTAAGATTAAAAGGTTATCTTCCCAACTTAAGCTCTATCCAGTTTTCCTTCTTTCCCTTAAGGATTTTGACTAAGCCTTTTCTCTCAAGCCTCTTGAACATCCTCCACGCCGTGGTCTTTGGAATGCCTATTGCCTCCCTAACTTCCGCCTGACTACACCTTCCACCCTTATCGAAGATATAAAGCAAGGCTCTTCTTTCTTCGTCTGTTAAATCTAATTCATTAAGTATTTTCTCGAATTTTTCCCTTGTAAGTTGCCTATTTCCTTTACTTTTTAGGAGATGCACTCCTAGAACCATGGCGGCTATGAGTAGAGTGGCCAACAAGAAATAAATTCCTTGGCTTGTATGGATCTCCTCATGTGGAATGGTGTAGGAAATACTTTGATTCCCTGGAGGCATGTTTATCATGTTTTCAGCTATCTTAAGAGGAACGTCACTTAAATCAACTATTATAGAGCCCTTAGGCAATACCACGGTAAAAGGCGAGTCAAGTGAAACGTTCAGAGTCCAAACTATTCCTCTCTTGCTTGTCAGGTCTGAGGTGTAATATGAAACCATAACCAGCTGAGCATTTGTGGGGTAAATAATGATTGATGAGTTAGAAACGTCAAATTGAAGGGGATCTCCGTTCTCGTCTTCTACAATCAAATCCTCATAGTGTTCGCCCAATATTGGAACTACAATTTGAGTAGAATAATTGCTCGGAGTTATCTCATATTCAACTCTAACATACCCATCGGGAAAAACAACTAATGTTATTAACCTCTGAGCACTAATCGGAACAAGAAATATTGAAAGGATTAGAAAAAAATAAAAGAACCTTTTCACCCATTCATCCCCCCATACTTTGCTATAAACTTCTCTACTCTGCTTAAGAGCTCCTGAGCTAAGATGAAGTGAGTTTTTGCCTCTATGGGCCTTCTTTTCTTAAGTAACCTCAGACCGACCATGACTTCCTGGGTTGCCGCTTTAAGCTGAACCTCTGCGATTCTCGTGTTGACTCCTTCTTCTTTAAGCTTTTGTAGAGCTCTATAATCACGCTCTATCCTTCCTCTGACATTCCTAAGGAATTTCTCCATGTCGATCTTTCCATGCATGATAATTTTCACAGCTCTCTGAAACTTCTCTATAGTTTCCCTATTTTCTTCAATAACTTTCAAAGCATCCTGCCACCTTCCCCGATCGGCGAGATCCTTAACTTCATCATATACCTCTTTAAACTCCGTTAAGGTAGCATCTAGCTCTGGATGGCCACTATTTATTACCCTCTCAACGATCTCAATTCCCTTCTCCCCCCTCTCCAAAAAAGTACTAACGATCTTATCTGCATTAGCATAGACTAACTCCTTTCTGATTTTCTTTAACTCCTCATCCAGTTGAGTCTTCTTCTCCCTTGCTATCTTTAAATCCTCTTTGGCTTTCTCATAATTCTTGGCCTTGATGTCATCAAGAACAACTCTATAGGCCTCTTTAGTTTCGTTGAAAAGTTTAGTCAAGTTGAAAACCTCTATCCCATTTTCTTGAGCAATTCTTATAGTTCTGTTGACGAAGTTAAAGTATTCAAGTGTCCTCTCTACAACCATCCTTAAATCTTGGTATCCCCGTCTAAACTCTTTTATTGAAGACAGAACTACCTTATAGTGACGCATTGCAAGCAAGGCATTGACAATAGCCTTTTCGTAACCTCCTGCATTGTACGCGTTTAAGGCTTCTTCCTTATACCTCTCTGCCACCTCATAGTTTTCAATGGTTATCTCATCAAATTCATTCCTTACTAGTTCTACTTTATTTTCAGCGAATTTACTCAACCTTTCAAGGTTCTTTATTAAGGCCGTGGCCAACTCCTCTTCTTCACTATAGATCTGGGCTATGGTCAAAGGAACTATACTGATCAGTAACAATAGGCCTAAAATAGTACTAAATATTTTCTTCATGCTACTCACCATACTGTGAGTTTTTAAAACTTATATTTGAGGATCCCTCATGAAACGAGCGTTCCATATTATTTATTCTTTTCCTTAGTTTTCCTTGTAACAATATTCCAAAAGATTTATAATACATTTTCTTCGAAGACCTCCCTCTTGAGGGAATGAAATGAAACAATTTAAAGACTTATATCTTGGTTAACTATTAGAACACCATCTATGGCCAGAAAGAGCTAGAGTGGCTAAGTTTAGGCTTGAATTTCAACTTCCATCTAATCTTTCTCTTGAATTTAACGGCCAGTGAGACTATAATTTTCACAACCTTGAATCCTGGCGTTAATCAAGACTTCTTCAAGTTGAAGGTTATCGCTTGGGCAGACTTTTCCCACTAGGAGTTTTTAGACTCATGCTAGAAAGCTTATTCCTTTAGAATTATACCCTAACTTCCCTTGAGGCATCTCCTTTTTATCAGAGAACACCACTCTCTCCTATTGAAAACTCATTAAAAGGCACTTTTCCTAAGTAAGTGGCTATTCCATTATTTTATTCCGTTCACAAGTGTGCGTGAGCAAAAATTTAAATTAGGCTCACCTAACTTTTCTCGGAGGTGGTTAGATGAGGTTCATAGTGGCAACTATAAATGGGGGATTAAACGACAGGGTGAACCAAGCGTTTGGAAGAACACCAACGTTCACGATAGTTGATGTAGACGAAAACGGGAACATAGTCAACGTTCAGGTAGTGGAAAACCCGGGCTATTCACAGCCAAGGGGGGCGGGAGTTACAGCCGCACAGTTCTGCATTGACCAGGGAGCAGATGTTGTAATAGCAGGCCAATTTGGGCCGAACTCATATGGTGTTCTTCAGGCAGCGGGCATGAAGTTCGTCTCGGCACCACCAACGATGACAGTAAAGGAGGCCATTGAGGCTTACCTGAGAGGAGAGCTTACACAGGCGATAATGGGTCAGGGAGGTGGAGGAAGAGGCAGGGGTCGTGGCATGGGAAGAGGCATGGGTAGAGGGATGGGAAGAGGAAGAGGCTGGGGGCAGGGAGGTTGGTGACCTTTTTATACTTCTTTCTAAATTCATGGCGGTTGTTAGGATATGGGAGAGAGAGTTCCAAGGGAAAAGGCCGAGGAGTACGAGAAGTTCTTAATTGAAAGGGTTGGCCCAGATTACTCCTCCGTTGAAGGGCTGAAGAATATGTACTCCAGAAGGAGGAACGAAGAGAAGGTTGTCCACTTTCTCCCACTCATAATAAAGGTCATCTCGTAAAACACTGCAGGGTTTTCTTTAAGAGGTGATGGATATGAAGGTGACAATAGTTTTTGAGAATCACGCCGGCTACAGGAAAGGGTTGGTGGGTTACCACGGTTTTTCTGCGCTAGTTGAGCACAATGGATACAAAGTTTTAGTTGACACCGGAACCGAGGGAAGTATCTTGCTCAACAACATGAGAGAACTCAATATCGATCCGAAAGATATAGACGCTTTATTCATAACTCATGGCCACTACGACCACACGGGTGGCCTAAAGGCCCTTCTAGAAGCTAGAGGAAAACCACTCGATATCTACGCACACCCCGGAATATTCGAGAGAAGAATAGCTCTAAAACCTAGGAGGAGGGAGATAGGCATTCCCTTTACAAGAGAGGAGCTTGAGGAACTGGGGGCAAGATTCCATCTTAGCAATAAGCCCCAGGAATTTCTTCCTGGGTTCATGAGCTCTGGAGAGATACAGAGAACGACTTGGGATAGAGCCGTGGGCTACTTCCCCGATGGCAGAAAGGATCCAGTTAGAGATGATATCGCCCTAATACTCAAGACAGATAAGGGAATCGTAGTAATAAGTGGTTGTGGGCATAGCGGAATAGTAAACATCGCGAGGCATGCGATTAATTTGAGCGGAGAAAGGATACTTGCTCTTATAGGTGGATTCCACTTAAGAGGAGCCAGTAAAGAAATCTTAGATGATGCCGTGAGAGAACTTAAGAAGCTCGAGATTAGGAAGCTTTATCCTGGGCACTGCACAGGCTTAGAAGAGTTCGCATACCTCTACTTAAAACTGGGAAACGTTGAAGGAATATATGTGGGAAAAGAAATAAAGGTCTGATCACTCGCCTTCTCCCTTTATCCTCATTATCTTGATCCTTCCAAGGGTCTCCCAGTACTCAACATTAATTCCTTCCTTAAGCTGATCCCTAATTTCCTCAGCGACACCGGTGTCAATAGGAACCTCAAACATCTCATAGGTTTCCATATCCATTATCTGAACAGTGTCTGGAGTAATCGCTATTACTTGAGCAGTCTTCTTGTCGATTATTGGAACATCAACTTCAGCACTTGTTGGCTTTACAATGCTCCTAACTTTGCCATCGAAGATTCCAACTGCCTCAATTCTAGCCTTTGCAGAACCGTGCTTTCCTGGGGAGGAAACTGTTATGTTCACTATCCTGCAGGGCTCATCATCGATGATTATGTACCTTCCGGGCTTGAGCTTGCTTACCTGAACCTTCGTCTTGTCGCCCATTTTCACCACCTCTTTCTTTTTCGTCGGGTTTTGAGGAGTTCAATTTATTAGTTTTTTCATCCCCTTGGGGAACGTGTAAGGATTTTGTTGAATGCCAATGGGATTAATAACATACCCCCCACTATCATGCCAAGTACAGCTGTATCTCTTCCTCCCCTGAGAGCGGCAATTATAAGTGGAACCCAGAGAGCAATTAGTATAACCATTAAAATAATTGCTTTTCCTCTGTATTCCTCAACTTTCATTAGGGGAAGGAGCTCCACTAGGGAGTATATTGGAATCATTGTTACAATTGTAGCAACTAGAACTGCCCTCAAAGGTTCAAAGTACCCAAGGCCCGATAAGATCGCAGATATTACTCCCACAAACACCAAACTATCTTTCCTACTTATCTGGAATACGTCCATTGCTAGCTGGGCCCCACTTTCCAAAAGTACCAAGATTGTAGTAAAGCCCGCTAAGAATATGGAAAGCATTAGTGCAAGCGTAAAACCGAACCAGCCTTCAATTTTAAGCTTCTTTAGAATTTCTGGAATTCCAAATATTGTTTCAATTAGAGACTTAACTTCTACCCTCTCTGGGGATGTATATTCTTTCCAAAGAGGCCTGAAATATTTATTATAGACTTCCATGGCCTCAGCAGCTTGCCCCTTCTCAAAAGCACTCCAGTAGGCTTGATGGGATATTCCGATGGAATAAGTAACGATCAAGGCAGCAAGGAAAGATAGAAAGATCTGAAGGGCTATAACAATTCCAAGTATCTTCCTTATGTCTAGATTCACTGTAGCTAGGGAGGAACCTATCACATAATAAAATCCTACGCCAAGTCCGAAAGTCAATAGAGAAGCCAGAAATGTCTCAACGACCATTGAAATTGGAATTTCACCTGTAAATGTATGAAGCTTTGTAAGGGTCGTTGATATGTACTGATATGAAGCCTCCTTCGTAACAACATCATCAACTTTTGACCCTAAGAAGGTGGCCGCAAAGATAGTCAAGATTACCAATAGAACAGAGAATATCACAATTAGATCCAAAGACTTTGACTTTGCCATAATCAGCAACAGTAGACCTAATAACACTACAAAAATTCCCACACCGGGAATTGTAAATCCTAAGATTTTTTCAAGGGCAACTCCTGTATAATGACCTATAATAGATGTTACAATAAATAGAAATGCCAACAAAACAAGCGAAACAGTTGGAGTTCTTCCAATTTTCGTCATGAACTCATGAACTCTGTAGGCTTTTTTCATTATGCTATTCACTTCAATCGTGATAATAGCTCCAATTACTATTGAAAAACCAGCCATTAGAGCCAGCCCTGTTAGTCCAGCTGTCATTAATATCTTTGGAATAAGTGAAAATGTCCATATTCCAACTGTGTAAGCTATTAGTATAAAAACAAAATATAGGCTCTTACCTCTCATTTGACTCCCTCCTGTAGGTTCATCTTAACTCTACTCTTGAAACACGAATTATAAAGTTATTTGATGACCTCCCATTCGTACGATACTATTACCTCATTAACAATAGTCCACGCCATTAGAGGTTCTCGATATAGGCTTATCTTAACTCCCTCAACTTTACTCCTAAAGTCACCGTGTGGAAAGCCTCCCACAATTACTACGGGCCTCTTAAACTTCGAAAGGAGTTTACCGAAGTGCTTTGGTATCATGAACTCACCGTTTTCATGCATGATAAAAACAGCATCTGGATTTATTTCCGAAATAAGTTCGTTTAATGACTTTTTCTCTAGCCTCAGCAATTTTAGATCTTCGGGCACAGTCTTCTTCTCAAATAGGCTTTCCATTAACCCTATGAATCTGTTGTAGTTTCTTGGAAGCCTAGTGGATGGATCAATGTATATTACATAATCATTCCTTGTGTGGACGTAGACTCTCAGCCGATCCTCCTTATTTAATATGCTATCAAGGGCATTCAATAGGCATATATGGACTATATCAGGTCTCCCCCTCCTTTCCCCATCTTCTAGCTGTCTGAGCGCTGAATGATGGTACGTTGAATCTAGAATAATTCTTTCCGGCTTTTTCTTCCTTCTCCTAGCATAGTTAACGATGGCCGGATGATCCAGGATTGACTCTGGGACAGTTTCTAGCTCTGAATCAGCAATGATCAGGTGCAACCTTTTCTTTTCCATTCAATCACCCAGGGATAGAAAAGTTTAAAGATGATAAAAACCTAGCTAAAAGTTGTGTGGATATTTAGCAAGAGAATTAAAGTACCGGAAGATATTAAGCTCTCCCAAAAGAAGATATTGCACATAAGCGATACTCCCGAATCCGTATACAAATTCCTCCAAAGGCTTCTGAAAGAAGTTCAACCTGATATTATAATCCACACAGGAGACCTCGTTGATAATATAAAACTTGAGAGAAAACCATGGTTAGAGGGAGCATACAGGAGAAAACTTGAAGTGCTAAAGCGAATTCTTTCTAAAACTGACCAACTATATATAATTCCAGGAAACGAAGACAAAGAGGAGATAATAAGGGAAATTTTTCAAAATTCTGCAATAATTGTCAGATCTGGCACAGTACTCAACATCTGGGGAAAAAGCATCGGAGTTGGACATGAGCCAGAGGATGTTTCCGATTTAAAGGCAGACTTTCTGCTATATGGGCATGATCCAAAAGAAAAATTTGGCCTAAATGGTGTGCACTCAGTTAACATAATAACGTACCCTGACTGGAAAGTTTTTAAGCTTCCTTATCCTTCGGGAACAGCATTTGATAGAGGATATAGGTTTCCGAGGGGATTATGATGAGATTTCTGCGATTAGGGCCTGCAATTTTCTTCGTTGAGGGAGAGTTAGAGATTACGAGAGAAACTATGACACCAGAGGATGCATTCAGACTTGCAAAAGAACTTGAAACGATATTAGTGCTTAAGGATAGGGAAACGGCCATACTACTTAAGGAGCATCCTTGGAAGGTTCTCACAGATATAATAAACCTGAAAGCCCAGGTAAAAATAACTCCTGCAGCTCCAATGATCATAATTAGGGTCCCCGATGTCGAAAAGGGAACAAAAGTTCTAAAGGAAAAAGTTGGAGGACAGATTTTCGATCCTCGTGACGCTATTCTCGCATCCTCCCTCTCAAGCACTCTAATTATGGTAACGGAGAAACCTCTTACAAGAGCTCTTTCGTTTGAAGATATTATCAAAGCCTTACTCGTGTCAAAGAAGTTTCATGAAGTTTACAGAACGATTATGCTCGAGGCTCCAGTAATTATATTGGAAACAAAACCAGAATGGAATGAGATAACAATAAAGCTGTACGATGCTTTTGGTTATTATAAAGAAAATATAGAGAGACTCATGATAGTGATAGAGGATTTAGATCTGGGATTTGTAGTAGCAGAGGGGTGGGATTGGGACTATCCTAGGCCTTTTCTCAAAGTGCCAGTTTACAGGCTAAGGCTAATAACTTGGGAAAAACCTGAGAGGGTAAAGTTTCTGCTCAAGGGATTGGAGTACAGAGGCTATAAGAGGCTATGTGACATCGATGTAATAGTAAAAGGAGAAAAACTTAGCTGGATTAGCGTTGGAAGCTTTTCCTCAAAGTTCGATATGGCAATCAAAGCTAGAATGGAACTAGAAAGTATCTTAAGTAGAGAAGCTCTATTGAAAATTTTAGAACTCGAGGAAAAACTATTTAAAATGGAGTCAGAAAACCAAAGCGAACTGGGTGAGAGCGGTGAATCCAGAGAATAAAATGATGCTCATAGCATATGCAATATTTACAATAGCCGGGGTTATAAGCGGAATAGCTTCAGCTTACGCTCCACTAGGATGGATAATAGGATGGGCAATCTATGTCATTTCTCCAAAGATAATTATAGGCCTCGTTAAAGATATTCCCGAAGAATTAAAAAATGAGAGGGTGTTGCTTAAGAAAACATTCTGGAGCTTTTTCTTCTTCTGGCTGTACTTTACTGGAATGACATATACGATAGTGGTAAACTACCAGCCTGTAGCCTATTATAACCAAACAATATACTATAACATGACGAAGGGATGAAAAATGAACGTCGAGGATATGAAAAAGGCAGTGGCCAAAGAAGCCCTGAAGTACATAGAAGATGATATGGTAGTTGGCCTAGGTACAGGTTCAACGACAGCTTACTTTATTCAATTTCTAGGAGAGATGATTCAGAGGGGAGAGCTTGAAGATATTTACGGAGTACCAACCTCATATCAAGCAAAGATCCTTGCGATAGAACATGGAGTCCCTGTCGTTAGCCTTGATCAAGTTGATGCGATAGACATTGCAGTTGATGGGGCTGATGAAGTTGATCCAAATTTAAACTTAATCAAGGGTAGAGGTGCAGCCCTTACGATGGAAAAGATCATAGAGTATAGGGCAGGAACGTTCGTAGTCCTCGTAGATGAAACAAAGCTTGTCGACTACCTCTGCCAGAAGATGCCAGTTCCAATTGAGGTTATTCCTGTAGCATGGAAGGCGATTCTTGAGGAACTTAGTATATTTAACGCTGAGGCCAAGCTGAGGATGGGCAAAAAGAAAGACGGCCCGGTAGTCACGGAAAATGGAAACTTCATAATTGATGCGAAATTCCAAAGGATAGAAGACCCCCTAGACATGGAAATAGAGTTAAATACTATCCCAGGAGTCGTCGAAAATGGCATATTTGCAGACATAGCCGATATAGTTCTAGTAGGAACCAAAGAAGGCGTTAAGAAGATGGAGAGATGATTGACAAGCTGATTTCTCTTGGTTATTCTAAAACCTTTGCCGAAAGGTACTATCAACTCTGGGGAGAGAGAGCCTACAGGATAGCTCAGGCTATGGAAAAACCTCTACCAAGATGTTTTAGAGTCAACACACTCAAAACAACCGTGGCTGAGCTGACAAAGAGGCTCACCAAAAAGGGGTTTCAGTTCAGGAAGGTTCCATGGGCCAGAGAAGGTTTCTGCTTAACAAGAGAGCCATTCTCAATAACTTCAACTCCTGAATACCTTACGGGCCTGATCTACATCCAAGAAGCCAGCTCAATGTATCCACCAGTAGCCCTAGATCCAAAACCTGGAGAAATAATTGCTGACATGGCAGCCGCCCCAGGTGGAAAAACTTCCCACATAGCACAGCTAATGGAGAACGAAGGTATAATATATGCTTTCGATGTTGGCGAAGATAGGTTAAGAGAAACGAGATTGAACCTCTCGAGGCTTGGAGTTACGAATACCATTCTCTTTCACAAATCATCTCTTTATATAGACGAGCTAGGAATCGAGTTCGATAAAATTCTCCTGGATGCCCCTTGCACCGGTAGTGGGACAATTCACAAGAATCCCGAGAGGAAGCATAACAGAACGATAGAGGATGTAAAGTATTGCCAAGGTTTGCAGATGAAGATGCTTGAAAAGGCATTAGACGTTCTAAAGCCTGGTGGGGTACTCGTGTACTCAACATGCTCACTGGAACCTGAAGAAAATGAATTCGTTATCCAGTGGGTTTTAGATAACTTTGACGTTGAGCTAATTCCCCTCAAACATGGAGAACCGGCCCTAACGGCACCCTTCGGAATTGAACTTGACGAGGAGATAAAGAAAGCTAGAAGGTTTTATCCAGACGCCCACAAAACAAGCGGATTTTTCGTTGCGAAAATTAGGAAGCTTTAGAGAAATGCATGCCTGTGCTTTGTCAGCGAGTAAAGCCCGTACGTAAGTAGAGCAAAATCTACAATTGATAACAAAATCACCACCCAGCTGTACGCTACGATAAAGCTCTCGCTTCTTCCAAGAACTTCAGCGGCTTTTTTTATTGCCTCCGGACTGTTTAACACTGCATAGAACATTCGAACCAGCATTGCACTTTGTATTATTGGGATGGGGGCAACGGCGTACGCCAGCATAAGTCCAGTGTACCCCCTTCTCTGAAGGCTCAACATTGAGAGGATTGCTGGGATTGCCAATATTAAAGCAGTTATTGCGAGCTCAGGTCTCGTTGATAGTCCCGCAAGGACAAAATATAGTGCCATTCCATATATGAAGGTTCTATAGGCCCTTCTAAGCTCCTTAAGCCTCGTCGGTTTGAAGTCGTAAAATGCAGTTTTTGAATACAAGTTCATTTTCTTAATGCTTCCCATATACTCCTTTTCTCCCACTCTCTCTATTGCCCTATCCGATGTATTATTCTTTATCTCAACCGATCTTTTCCTCAAGAATTCAGCCATTTCAACGTTATCTTTTTCAACCTCTCCACTCAACTTCAAGAAATTCTCTGCAGCTTCGTTTAGTAACTCTATCGCCTTCTCTTTCTTTTTCTGCTCGAGAACTTTTATCCTCTGCAATCTCTCTACTGTGAGCTTTAAGTTCTCTGCAACTTCCCTGAGAATATCTGGGCTTTTCACACCTACACCCCCAAACTAAAAAGAGAGAAAAAGAAGATTTAAAGGTTCAGGCCTGCTGGGCCTTCATCAGCTTACTAATGCTCCATCCCATCATTATGAAGATCACAAGCCAGGCTATTGCCATGTACACTGCCCACATTTTTGCCACCTCAGACCTTTATAATTACCTCGTTCTTCTCCAATTCCTCACCGTACTTCTTCTTGATTGCATAGTACGTTTCTATTGCTCCAATTGTCAGCATTGCAAGGATTGCTATCCTTGCAGGCCACTCGAGTGTTTTACTGACTAAGTCTGAGAATGTACCTATAAGGGGCAGGAGTATGAATATTGGTGCAATAATTACCGTTATCCACTTGTATATCTCCGGCACATTAATGAGGGCTCCCTCATGTAACTCCTTCCAGAAGTTGTCGGGCTTGAACAGCCACACACCGACTATTATGTCGAATAGTGCAAGTAATGCAAGCTGGAAGCTTATCCAAGCATCAACTTGGTCAAGGTAACCATCTATGTACACTACTGGAATTCCCAAGAGGAAGTACATTATGAAGACAACCCAGGTACCTGTCTTCCTCGGAATTCCTAGATCCTCTTCAAGAAGTGCCGTTAGATAGTTGTACATTGCTATTGCTGAAGTAAATCCAGCAAACCACAAAAGGAGGAACCATAGCGCTCCAAACAATCTCCCAGCTGATCCCATCTGAACGAAGATGTTCGGTAGGCTGGTGTAAGAAAATCCAAGACCGAAGTTTTCTGAAATCCAGTGTAACGCGGCATCGCTACCCTTGGCAAGAACATCTGCAGGCACTATCTTTGGAGCGTAAGCCACTGCCAGTGGAACGGCGATTGAACCACCCAAAACTACCTCTGCAAACTCGTTCAATGATACCGTTGCCAAGCCTGATAGCGCAACATCATCTTTCGGGCCAAGATATGAAGCGTAGTTCTGAATGATACCCATACCTAATGACAGCGTGAAGAATATCTGACCACTAGCTGCCAACATTACGCCCCATAAGTGCTCTTTGAGATAAGTCCAGTTTGGTGACCAGATGAACTCGAATCCCTTGAGTGTTGACCAGTTAGGATCACCGAGTGGGGAACCTAACGCAAAGACGTAAATAACTAGGATTATTGCAAAGATGTATAACAATGGCATCATTACCTTGACCCATCTCTCAATACCTTTGCTTACACCTTGACCTACTGCAATGCCCAAAAGAACTACTGTTATACCCCAAAACAGGAATACTTGGCCGTGATTGCTTAAATATTGGCTAAAGAACTCTGCAGTGTTTTTACCGAAGTAGGCTCCGGTAATGCTGAACCATGAATAGGCTGCAGACCATCCAATCAAGTGAAGATAATAGCTGTTAAGCAATGTTGTGGTCGCAAAAGCTAATGCACCACCTATTAATCCAAAGATTAACGCTGTTCTTGGCTTTACGCTTTCCCTTGCCATAAGGTAAAACGTTGGACCCAAGGTTCCGTGGCCGTACTTACCTCCGTACCTTCCCTGGACCCACTCTACCCACATCACGGGGATTCCAAGGAGGAACAGTGCAAGGAAGTATGGAACCATGAAGGCTCCTCCACCATTCCCTGCGACCTGCGTTGGAAATCTGACGAAGTTACCGAGACCAATGGCATTTCCTGCCATCGCTAAAATCAGTCCAATTTTTGTCGCCCATTTTTCTCTTTGTTCCATATCGATGCCACCTCCCTCAATAATACTAAACCTAAAAACAAACCAAAAGATTTACGGATATACTACAGCGCATGAAGTTTATAAAGATTGCCGAACTCTGATGTAAACATTTGACAAATTAAAACATTTACTTACTTGTAAAACATAAATAACTTGGTTGAATATAAATTATTAAACGCTTCGCCGTTATTTTGATTGGAGGTGACGAGAGTGGCCCTGAGGGATAGGCTTGAGCTTGTTAATCCTTCCGAGATTAGGAGGCTTTTTGACATTGCTGCTGGAATGAAAGATGTAATATCCCTGGGAATTGGAGAACCAGATTTCGATACTCCACAACACATAAAAGAATATGCGAAGGAGGCCCTAGACAAGGGATTAACACACTATGGTCCAAACATAGGATTACTTGAACTTAGGGAGGCAATAGCAGAAAAGCTAAAGAAGCAGAATGGAATTGAAGCAGACCCAAAGACCGAAATAATGGTTCTAGTTGGGGCAAATCAGGCCTTCCTCATGAGCCTCGCGACGTTCCTTGGAGAAGGTGAAGAAGTTTTGATACCAACTCCAATGTTCGTCAGCTATGCCCCAGCCGTGATCCTTGCCGGAGGAAAGCCCGTCGAAGTGCCGACGTACGAGGAGAACGAATTCAGATTAACGGTTGACGATCTGGAGAAGTACGTTACTGAGAAGACTAGGGCTCTAATTATAAACTCCCCAAACAACCCGACAGGTGCAGTGCTAACTAAAAAAGATCTAGAAGAGATAGCGGATTTTGCAGTAGAACATGACTTGATGGTTATAAGTGACGAAGTTTATGAACACTTCATATATGATGATGCAAAGCATTACAGCATGGCAGCCCTTGACGGAATGTTTGAGAGGACAATAACAGTTAACGGCTTCTCAAAGACATTTGCAATGACCGGATGGAGATTAGGCTTTGTTGCAGCACCTTCATGGGTTATTGAAAAGATGGTCAGGTTCCAGATGTACAATGCTACATGCCCAGTAACATTTGTCCAATATGCGGCGGCAAAAGCACTGAGAGATGAAAGGAGCTGGAAGGCCGTTGAAGAAATGAGGAAGGAATATGATAGGAGAAGGAAGCTAGTTTGGAAGAGGCTCAACGAGATGGGCTTGCCAACCGTGAAGCCCAAGGGAGCATTCTACATATTCCCAAGGATTAAAGATACGGGCCTCACGAGCAAGGAGTTCAGCGAACTAATGCTCAAGGAGGCTAGGGTTGCTGTAGTTCCTGGGAGCGCATTTGGAAAAGCAGGAGAAGGTTACGTAAGAATAAGCTACGCAACCGCTTATGAAAAGCTGGAAGAGGCAATGGACAGAATGGAAAAAGTCCTAAAAGAGAAGAAGCTAACGTAAATCCCTAGTGAGAAATCTGACGTACGCTATTGAGAACGGGAACAGTAGCTCTATTATAAGAATAGCCAAGTTGTTAATCGCGTAACCAAGGCTATCTGAAAGGGGCAGATAATCATCGTAACCTTCCTCTCCCGCGAAGGTGTAGATCATCAGCTGAGCAAAGTGCATTGCTGGATTCAGGATATTTATCCTCCTCTCCCATACCGTCACTTTTTCCCTCCACTCCTCATATATCTCTGCACAGTTATCATTTGAAGGCCCAATGGACTCTATTACTTGACCATTTGCCTCAACCTGTCTGACTACCGTTACGGCATGGCACTCGGGAGGCTCGCCTACTATCGAGTTAGCCAACGAACCTGCAAGTATCGGATAAACTATGACAAAGAAGATGACCAAACCTATGCTAACTAATATTGAAGTTTCGGGACTCCTGATAAGCGTTGATATCATAGTTCCTAAGCTTAAGAATACAAGGGTGTACAGGAATATGAAAATTGACAATATGAAGAGCCTAACTAAAGAGAGCCCCTCCATTGGGATTCCGAATATTAGGGCTGTTGCTATGGTAAAGATGAACCCTACCAAGATCACGAGTAGGAGGGCTAGTGCATTCCCCAAGAACTTGCCATTTATTACTTCATCTCTATAAACTGGATGACCAAGTAGAACTTTTACCGTCCCTTCTTGGAGCTCTCTATTTATCGAATCTGCGCCCAATAAAATGCCAAGAAGAGCTCCGAAGAACATCCACAACATTGAGTTGTTAATGAAAATTGATGAGATTGGAGTTTCATATATAACACCACTAGCTCCCATTATAGTCCTGTGAACGGTATAGCCATAGCTGCCTTCTGCGGTAACATCAAACCTTGTGAAATATACGGAGAGGGCTAAAAAGATTAAATAGACGGAAAGTAAGATTATAAACCTCTTGGTCTTTACTGCCAAGTAAAGCTCCTTACTTGCTATGTTCTGAATGGCACTCATCTCCTTCCAACCCTCCTTATCATTAATATTACTCCCACAAACGCCAATATCAAGAGAAAGATACCTATATAGGCCGAGGTAGACCTTTGTCTGACGACAACTCTAATTGAGTCGTTCCACTCCTGCTGGTCAGACTTAACCGTTATCCTTACTCTGTAGTCCCCAGCGGGAGTCCCTTTCGGCACCTTTATTCTTATCATGGCACTCGTAGGCTTCTTGGGATCTAGTATCGGGATTGATTGAGGCTCAACGTAAACTTCCCAACCCTTTGGTGCAGAAGCAGATATCCTAATGTTGGTTATCGGCGCCGTTCCAAAGTTGTATATATTTATGGTAGTCTCCCTTTCTTCGCCTGCAGTTATAGTTAGCCTGTAGTTCATTAGGTTAACATCCATCTGATAAATTCCCGTTAGATCTATTTTTATTGGCACCTCTTTGACTAGACCGCTAGAACTCCGAACTATTAGCGTGATGTTGTACTTCCCAGGCTTAGCGTTTAGGGAGGGGTACACTTTAAGGTAAATGGTTTCTGATTTTCCAGCCTCAACTTTTATTTTAGTTAGTTGAAGTGTACTTTCAGGTGACTGTGTAAACATTGCGTTCCAATTGCTCGGAAGGCCTGATATGCCTAGCTTATACTCGTCATCGTTCCTACCCAAATTCTCTATCGTAATTGCGAAGGGGGACGAGACACTTCCAAGTGTTATTGGATACACATCCGACTCCGTGTCAACGACAAAGTAATAGGCCTCCTTTCTTATCATTATCTTTAATTCCTTAACCTCACCGTCTTCCAGCTTGACATCCTCTTCAGCCTTTTCAAAGCCATCCTTGGTGACTACCACCTTATACTCCCCAGGATTCAACTCAACTTCTAAGAGTCCGTTAATGTCCGTCCCATACGTCTCATTTCCTATCTTAACGGTGGCCTTTGGAACGGGCATTCCGCTATCGTCAACCACTGCCAATTTGAGAGTTGCTTTTTGACCCTTGTAAGTCTTGTACACATTAATGACAAACGTTATGTCCTTCGTAATGCCCCCTTGAGACCCCTCAACTGCTATTCCCACTTTTATCTCATGGGCTCCAAGATCCGCGTTTCTTGGGACTTCCACGACTACGTCAAAGGTAGCACTCTCCCCCTTTCTGAGGGAAACCTCCGACACCCTCATATTCTGGTAAGTTGAGTAAGCCTTCCAGTTAGTTGGAGCGTGAAGGGATATGGAAATATTGGCATCGTAGGGTGTCGATATAACCAGAGGGAACCTCGCAGATTCTCCAGCCTCAACTTCTTGGACGAGTATTGGAGTGTACACCTTTATCCCTTCTTCTACCCCCTTCGGTCCCTTTACCCTAACTTTAAGTGTAAATATCTCGTCATTTATTGAAAACTTGATGTAGTGCACTCCTGAAGCGTTCTGCGGTATCGAGATCCGCAATTCTAAAGAAAGAGTTGATTTGCCCTCAAGGTCCATTGAGCCTATTTCAACTCCCTGATAGTAGAGACCAACGTCCCAGTCAGTGGGGGCGCTTAAGATATCCGCTTTTACCGTGGCTTTCTCGGATCTATTGTTAGTCACGAGGACAGGCAACTGAACCGTCTCCTCAGGAGAAACCGTGATTTCTTTATAGGGAAATGAGACTACTAGCTCGGCCCCACTCCTACTTACTACTACTTTAGGCAACTCGTATAGAACTACCGTGCTCCCAGTAAACTCTAAAAGGTACGAACCGATTCTAGCTGAAGAGTTCGCCAACAAAGTTAGGATCTTCCCACTGTACTTTATCTTGACTGTGTTATTCGTCACGTTCAGTATTTCAAAATCCTTAAAATATAACCCAGGCTTTGCTTTGTGCTCCTCACTGGTGACTTTATAGTTAACTACAACGAATAAGCCTTTTTCGCTATCATAGCTACCTGGAGTAACCCTTATGTTTTCATATTCCAGACTTGCACCAAAATCAGCTTTAAAGAAGGTTCCCCATTCGCTACCCTTCTTAATGAAGATATAAGGAGAGCCGTAGATACTCTGCCTCACCGTAATTGTGTAATCTCCAACGCTTAGGATATCTCCCGGCTTTAAATAGCCCGTATAAACAACGACCCACTTGTCGGAGCTTGATAAGACCGGGAAGTTCATTAGCAAAAGGGACACAAGAACAACAGACAGGAAGATTTTTTTCATAATCACTCCCTCCTATAAATTGTCCTGAGAAACACATCCTCCAAGCTGGGCTCTTCAATTTCTAAGCTAAGTATCGTAATTCCCTTGGCGGACAGCATTTCACTTATCTCCTCCCTTATATCGCTCTTTGCAAATATTATCGCCCTATTGTCGGCAAGTTTCTCGATTCTTATTATTTCAGGATGTTCAATTTCGGGGAGGGCTTGTTTAGTTTCTATCTTTATTTCGTAACCCTCAAGTTCCATGAACTGCTTCTTTATCTCATCAAGTGTTCCAACGGTTCTCAGTTTTCCTTTTACTATAATGCCCACTTTGTCTGCTAACTCTTCGACTTCGCTAAGTATGTGGGAAGAGAAGAATATCGTCTTGCCGGCCTTTCTCTGCTCCCTAATTATGCTTTTAACAAGATGGGCACCCTCTGGGTCAAGTCCGCTCGTTGGTTCATCAAGTATTAGGAGCTCGGGATCGTTTATCAATGCCTGAGCCAACAGAAGTCTCTGTTTCATTCCTTTAGAAAATGTTTTTACCTTCCTGTACCTTACATCCCAAAGGCCAACGAGCTTCAGCAACTCTTCGATTCTCTTCTCTTTTTCTGCCTTCGACATATTGTAGAAGCTTGCAAAGAAGTCAAGGTTTCTCCACGCCGTTAGCTCTTCGTATATTGTGGCATTCTCAGGTAGAAATCCAAGCCTTTCCTTGGCTTTTATTGGCTCCTTAAATATGTCATATCCAAGGATCCTCACCTCCCCACTGTCAGGGATTATCAAGCCAAGCATGCTAAGGATAGTCGTAGTTTTTCCAGCACCATTCGGCCCTAAAAATCCAAAAACTATACCCCTTTCAACCGTTATGCTTAGGTTATCAACGGCTTTAAACTTCCCATAGCTTTTTGTTAGGTTCTTAATCTCAATAACATTCATGATACATCACCTCAGATCAATCTTGGCGAATTTCAAATATGCGGGTATAAGGAAAATGAAAATTGAAATAAATAGGGCTGCTATATTCCCCATAACTAAACTTATCGCTTCTCCTATTGACCTCTCCTCCACAAGTTTATAATTTCCTTCCTCTTCTATGCTAAATAGTTGACCCATGGCACTTAGTATATCCTCAGTAGTTTTCCTGCCAAACATTATTCCGGTAATCTCTCCAAAGTCCTGGGTTAAGGAAATGTAGGTGATTTTCCTATACACATTCATATATTTATCCATCCACTCCATGAACTCTTTATCCTCAAATGGATTGTATGCAACCTCATAGGCCACCGTCGAACCATTTGATATATTTGACATTTGGAACTCTGCTGGGGAATATGAAATTTGAGGAGAGCCAGCAATTACAAAAGCTGCAAGGGGAGCAACGATAACTGGGATTATTATGGCTATGAAAATGAAAGCTAGTACCCCAGCTACAAGACTATTAATTGGAGTTTTAATCAAAACTGAAAGCAACAACCCCAGGGAATAAAAAGCCAAGCCGTAAAGAACGGTAAAGGGATACAATGCCAGAAGCCTTGAAATATCATATCCCGTTACTGGCTTTCCAAAGATTAAAGCAATACCTACCATAAAGACATAGAACAACCCAACTGTTACTGCTATTGTCAAAATACTACCCAATAATTTTCCCCAAATAATTGTGTCCCTATATATCGGCTTCGAGTACAATAATTTGATTGTTCCGTCTCTTATCTCCTGGTTTATTGAAGTTGCTCCCAAGAGGATACCTAGTAGGGCAATAGCATAATTGAAGGCAGAGGCAAAAGATGACAGAAAAAGTGCCTGAAAAGGGGTATTGTACAATTGCTCTATATTCAAAGTGATGGGAGAGTCCCCTCGGAACATATTTGTTGTTTTTATGGATACTAGTGCAAGGATGAAGAACATAAAGATTGTCGCATAAAACCTTTTCGTTCTAATTCCTACCTCAAACTCTTTTATTGCGATGTTTAGTACTCCCATTTTACCACCCTATCTTGGAAGTGTTATTATTAGGTTAAAAGTTTTCCTATACACATCATTATTAAACTAAATGTTAAGGATACTTTACATCGAGATAAATTAAAAAATAAAGAATGATCAGCCCATCTGGAGGGCCGTGCTCCTCAGTTCTCCCCTCTCAAATCTGTAGGGATCGTACCACTCAACAGGCAGGCTTGATTTACCTTTAGTTATCAAGTCAGCAAGCATCTCGGCAACTGCGGGAGCCATCATGAAGCCATGCCCACTGAAGCCCGCCGCTATGTAGTAATCACTAAGCTCATTGATCTTTCCTATTGCCGGATTGCTGTCTGGTGTCTTCGCGTAATAACCGGCCCACGTTCTCAAGATCAAAAGGTCTTTCAAGGCGGGGATTATCTTCGTGAAGTAATAACTTACCTCCCTGAGGAATTCATAGGTTGGCGTTAGATCATACGTTGGCCCCATCTCGTATCCCACACCTCCAATAATCCCGCCATGGGAGGTTTGGGTTAGATAAGCATGGCCGTACTTGAAGGAGATTACCATCGGCCTTATAGTGCCCCTCTTTATTGGCTGCGTAATTACCGCTTGATGCTTGTACGGCTCAATTGGAATTTTAACGTTAATCCCGACCATTGCATTGATTAGCTTGGCCCACGCATTTGTTGCATTAACAACAATTCCCGTCTTAATTACACCCCTGTTGGTCTTAACTCCCCTTATTTCACCATCCTCGATTATGAAACCCTTTACCTCAGTATACTCCAGCAACTTGGCTCCATACTCTTTTGCCTTTAGGGCAAAGGCTGTTGTTGAGGCAAAGGGATCAGCCTTTCCATCGGTGGGATTCCATGAAGCGGCGATCACTTCACTCGTGTCTAGCAGAGGCACAATCTCTTTGGCTTCCTCAGGTGTTATAAGCCTCGTTGGCACGCCAAACTTGTTTTGGATTTTTACGTTCCTCTTAAACTCCTCAACTTCCTTTTCATCGTACAGAAGGAAGAGATAGCCTGTCTGCTCAAATGAGAAGTTGTACTCCTCACTGTACTTTTTCCACAGTTCCACGGATCTTTTCATTACTCTTACATTTGCCTCATCATTAAACTGTTGTCTTATTCCAGTTCCACAACGGAATGTTGATCCGGATCCAATAAACCTCTTCTCCAGAACCACAACGTCCTCTCCCCTCCTCGCGAGCTCATGGGCTATGGTAACTCCAACTATTCCCCCACCGATAACAACGATCTCAGCTCTTTCGGGTAGCATAGAATCACCTCCTAGCGAGAACACCCATTCTAACATTTTTTATGGGTGATCTGGCCACCGGCAAGTCTATCTCACTCAACTTCTTTCCAGTTCTTTGAGCGACAACGACAGCTCCATTAAAGAGGCAATACCTGCCCTGGCAGAAGCCCATCGCTAGATGAGTGAGCCTCTTTATTATCTGGAGATCGGTTATTCCCCTCCTGACAACATCATCAACCTTCTTTAGAGAAACATCACAACCGCATATCTGAACGTCTTCGAGGTTGAACTTGTCGAAGGGTATTTTTGGAACTTGAAGTGCTTCCGGCTCGTACTCATTAAGCTTTTCCTCGTAAACACAGGGCTCACTCTCAAATCCAAATTCCCTCAAGATGTAGGCCCCCACTAATCTGCCTTCTATGTAGTTGGCGTAATGAGGCTTAATCGACACAGCGCTCCCAGCAACATATATTCCCTGCCTTATCCTGTGCTGCTGATCTATTAGTGGCCTAAAGTACCCTCTTCTGAAGAAGAGCCTACCCCCAGCTTGAGTTATTGGATTTATGTCTGGCCTCCTTCCATCGGCGAACACTAAAGCATCAACTTTGTATTCGTTGCCATTCATATCTATAACTTTCTCAACTTTCTCCTCTCCCTCCACCCTCTTGACGTTTGGAATGTGAACGTAGTCGATTCCCCACCTTTCAAGCTCTTCAATGACCTCCTCTGCTTTGCTTCCAGTTACTGCTACGTTCCATCCTGGGGCAACTTCCCAAACGTTCATTGCCTCTAAAGCAAAGTCCCTCCTAAAGACTCCGGGCATGTCATTGTTTTCGAAGAGCATTATGCTCTCAACGGCTCCCGTTGCGAGAACTACTCTCTTAGCCAAGATCTCGACTAATTCATTGTCCTTAGCAACAGGGACTAAGAAGTACTCACCTTTCTCGAAGACACCAAGGGCGGAACTACCAAGAAACACCCTCACGTTTTCGTTTAACTCCTCCTTTAAATCCTCTACGGCCCTCTTGGGATTTCCAAAGTCCTCAACTTCAACACTCCTTATCCATAAATCTCCACCAAGCCATCCCTTTTCCTCAATTAAGGCCACGGTCAAATTGTCTTGGAGCTCAAGAGCTGCACCCAGACCTGCAGGCCCCCCTCCGATGACTGCAACATCCACAACAACCTCCTTAACGCTCCCAGAGTAGTCTCCAACTGGTTCCTCTTGAAACTCTCCATAAACCTGCCTCTCAACTTTCATACCATCTTGAACCTTTGTTTTCCTGGCGTCAACGTTCTTTACACCATTCACCACCATGGGAACGGGACCAAATGTAAATGCTCCCCTTTTTCTCCCTTCACTGCTAGTTGTCAACCAGTAAACCCCATTAGCGAGTAGAGAAATCGTGAGTTTCTCACCTTCGTAGGCCTCGAGTTCTCTTCCTTCAAAGAAAACCCTGATCTTTTTCCCATTCTTCTTTGTGAGGTCTAGTGGCCTCAACGCTATCACCTCTAAAATAGTTTACACTTGTAAAATAGGAAACCATACTTATAAAACATTAGGTTAACAAAAAAATGTTTGAAACAAAAAGTGAAATCAGAGAAGACCAGAAGAAGTTGCAAAGGCGAACACGTTTTCTGCCTGGCTCATTGTCCTTGCAATAGCCCTCTTTTCCGTCCTCTCAATTGGAACCTTGGTGAAGAGTTGCTCATGCAACTTGACTACATCTTCGGGAGGCTTCGTGAGGAGGCTGACTATTATTATGATGAAGAGGGTAACGAAGAAGTTTATGAAGAAAACTGGAACGCCATCAAATATCCTGCCAAGGGTTCCAAAGAATCCTGGAGCGTTTGGATTGAAGGCCCAACCATAGATCTTTGCCTCCAAGAGAACTTCGCTGACCAAACCATAGGCCATGCCAACTATCCCTGCCTCCTTCGTTACCCTCTTCCACCATAGGCTAAGGGTCAGTATTGGGCCAAAACCTACGGCAAGTCCTCCCCAGGCCGTTGCCACCATTTGATAAATCACTCCTGGGCCCTTTATGGCAAATATTAAGGCTATTAATGCAACAATGCTTACAACTACCCTTGAAATGTTCACCATTTGCTTCTTACCAAGTTCCTGACCAAGAACCTTGTGATAGATATCCCTCGCTATTGCAGATGATGCAACTAATAACTGAGAATCAGCTGTACTCATTACCGCGGATATTATTCCCGCGATAACGAAACCGGCAAGCCAACTCGGTAGGAAGTGAACTGCCAAAGCTGGAACTATCTTTTCGGGATCATCGACTTTGATAAGGCCCTTAACGACCATTGCATACCCCAGGAAGCCAGCGAAGAAAGCACCCCAAAGAACTATTGTGGTCCAGATACCGCTGATGAATATTCCGGGCCTCCTAAGCTTCCTGGGATCCTCAACGCTCATGTACCTTGTGACTATATGGGGCTGTCCGAGGTAACCAACTATCCACGAGGCATAACCTATTGCAAATATCAGGGCTGCAAAACCTGTTTTACCACCGAATGGATGGAGTTTTGCCGGATCAACTGAGGCTATTGCAGCAGTTGCAGAATCAAGGCCACCAACCTCAACTAACGCTAAGATTGGAACTATTATCAGCGTCATCAACATGAACATTGCCTGAACTACATCGGTCCAAACTACTGCAAAGAAACCTCCAGTAATCACATAAGCTGTCAGAATTACCACCGTAATTAGTATGCCAGTTGTAACGCTTACTCCAAAGCCCTCTGCAAAGGTCTTTCCTCCCGCGGTAAACTGGGCGGCAACGTAGGCTGTCATGAAGACGAGGATTATGGCTGCACTTAGGATTCTTATCAGTTTCGTGTTGTCCTTTAGCCTTGCCTCCAAGTAGTCGGGCAGAGTTATTGCCCTGAACTTTCCCGCATAGATCCTTAGCCTCGGACCTATTAGCAGATAATCCGCTAAGGTTCCGTAGAGACAGCCTATTGCGGCCCAGAAAGCACCAAGTCCTGCTTTAAATGCGCTCCCAGGATAACCAAGCATTAGCCAGCCTGAAAAATCACTTGCCTTATCCGACAAAGTTGCCGCGAGAACATGAACTTTCCTCCCACCAACGAAGTACTGATCCTCAGTCTTTGTATATCTATTGGCCCACCATCCTATATATGCTAGTATACCTAAATATACCAAGAACCCAAAGAGCACGCCAAAGTTCATTTGCCTCCCTCCCTAAGGAGTTCTTCATCGTACGCGAGAATCTCTTCATCCACATAGTACTCCTTTCCAGTAATTCTGTCCCAGAATCCATACAGCAGCATCACAACAAACGCCAAAATCGTTGGAATTAAGAGGGTAGCCCAGGCCGCACCACTGAGACCCATGCGAACACCCCCATTAGGTTTACAAAATTAATTAAGGGAAATACAACCTTATAAAAGTTAAGTGAACATTAATATACATGAATATAGTTGTAAATATTGGGGGTGAAAAATTTGAAAAATGTAAAGATTATGAGGCCAATATTCAAACCAAAAAGTGAATGTAAGTTCATACTTTACCCATACTGGATATTCCACCTACGTTTATTTTACAAACGTCTAGGAATGAAGGACAAAATCTTTGATTATTTCGCATATATCGACGCTTACAGATTCGGGGCTGAAAGGGGAAATTCATTCATCGAGATCGAGGAATGGGAGGTTCCAGAGAACACCGTTATGGAGTACCTAGTTGACTTCGAAGAGGCCAAACAAAAGGCCATTGAAAGCGCGATAACATGGGGAAACTCAAGGGTAGTTTCCTGGTGGTATCCCAGGGTTGAGGTGGTAAGGTGGGAGAAGGCCTATAAGGTCTTTTGGATAACGGGAGGTTCAATAATCGATAGTTTAACGGGCGAGGAATATTCCATAGAGAACCTTCGAAAGGCATTTAAACATTTGAATAATAAATCAATATGATTAGAAATTCAAACCAAAGGTGAATGGAATGCCAACTATAGGATTCTCGAAAATAGATGGTGGACCCGAGGAAGCCCTGAAGTTCGTGCTGAAGAAGTTGAGAGAGGAAGTTACGAGGGCACCTTTTACAGGCATCACTGGGCGGGAGACATGCCCTTTGGACTTGTGATAGCTGAAACCAATAAGGGGAAAGTTGCAGTTAGATGGTACCTTGGAAGGGAATTCACTTTTAAGCTAGAGGAAGTAAGTGAGGAGGCATTCGAGGACTTCATTGATGAAACCTTGGACTACATCGGAGGTGACTAATTATGGAAAAACTTGATTATGTAATTAGGGAATTCAATAAGTGGCATGGAAGCGAGGCTCAAGCTAGAATACTCGAAGCTAAAGAGGACGAAGTCATAATAGAGTTTAGGGGAACATTTTGCAAAACCTGCGGATTGTATGATTACTTTGATGACATAGCCTGGGAGGCTATTGATTTCGGATTAAAAATTAAGCCAGTTGAAATAATTGAGAGCGAGGAAGACTTCGAAGAAGGAAGGTACGTAGTTAGGTATAAGCTCGAGAGGGATTGAAGTTGTTTTCAGCTTGCATGAGGGACTGCTACGATACATGCTCGATAATATCAGACTTTAAGAACGGCAGACTCACGGTTAGGGGAAATCCGGAACATCCAATAACGCGAGGATTTCTCTGCCCAAAGGGGGCATTACTGCCCAAGTGGTTCCACTCAAAGGAGAGGCTAAGGAAACCATTAATCCTCGAAGGAAAGAAGGGTAGTGGAGAGTTTAGAGAGGCAAGCTGGAAGGAGGCACTAAATCTCATTGCAGAGAATATCAATGAGACTATAAGGGAGTATGGAAGTTATTCTGTACTTGTTTACAAATATGCGGGAGATAGAGGAGTCGTGAGTTATTACTTCCCCATGAGGCTCTTTCACTACCTAAATGCATCCACAATAGATGGGGCAATCTGCGATAGGGCTGGGCAGGAGGCCCTAAAGGATGTTTATGGAACGGCTGTAGGAATGGATCCAGAAAAGCTAAAGAAAAGTAGGCTAATAGTCTACTGGGGAATTAACGCTTTCTGGACTAACCTGCACGGCTTCATGCTTGTGAAAAAGTATGGACTTGAGATCTGGACGGTTGATGTCATAAGAACGGAAACGGCCAAGAAAAGTGATAAGTTCTTCCAGATAAGGCCCGATACAGATGTTCTTTTTACCCTTGGCGTGGCTAAGGTGATCATCGAGGATAGATTGTACGATAAGGAGTTCATTAAGGACAACGTCTATGGATTTAAAGAATTCAAGAATTATGTAAAAACGTTATCATTGGATTACGTGGCCCAGGAAACCGGGCTTAGCGTTGAGAGAATTGAAGAGTTTGCGAGGGAATTCGCTGAGAAGAAAGGGGTAATTCATATAGGCTACGGCCTCCAGCGCTCATTAGCTGGGGGAGAAGCAGTGAGGGCAATTGCAATCCTTCCAGCTTTAGTTGGCCATAAGTTTGGATTTATCTATGACATGAAAACCATAGACAAGAGCTACGCCCAAGCGAAATTCCTGAGAACTAAGCCTGAAAATCTAATTCCTCAGATGGAGCTAGCTGAGGCTATCGAAGATGGCGAGGTTAAGTTCCTCTATATCTACAACTCAAACCCCTTAGCGAGCTATCCAAACCAGAATAGGCTAAGAAGGGCGATCAAGAAAAGTGATGTATTCATAGTTACCCACGATGTATTCTTAACTGATACAGCCCTGTACTCGGACGTAGTTTTACCAGCCAACACTTTCTTTGAGAGACTTGATATAGTGGACTCCTACTATCACAGGTACGTTCTACTGAACGAGCCGGTCACAAAGGGCCCAGGAAAGAGCAACAGCGAAGTAACTAGATTAATAGCTAAGGCACTAGGCATAAAGAACAGGTATCTCTATGAGAGTGATGAAGCCGTGATAAAGAGAGTTCTCGCGGACAATGGAATCAGTTGGGAAGAACTAAAAAAGAAGGGATTCGTTAAAATTCCTGAAAAGCCCAGAAAGTGGAACACACCAAGCGGAAAGATAGAATTCTACTCTCAAAGGGCCGTTAGAAGGGGGTTAAGTCCGTTGCCCAAGTACGAGAGGTATTCGGGGAATTATCCGCTAAGGCTGTTAAGCCCAACCTACAGGATGACGATAACTAGCCAATACCACAACACCCACGGAATGATAGATCCAAGCCTCTACATGAACCCTAAAGATGCCAAGAAGAGGGGAATTAAAGATGGAGATAAAGTTAGGGTCTTCAATGAGCTAGGAGAGATAGTAACAACGGTAAAGCTCACGGAGGACGTTCCCCAGGGAGTAGTTCTACTATACAAAGCCTTTTGGCCTTCAATACTTGGATGGAACGTCAACTTCCTAACAACTGATAAAAAGGTAGAAAAGTACGGGAAGGGCTCAGCCTTTCATTCAACATGGGTTGAGGTCACTCGATATAGTGAACCTGGGGAAGGGTAGTTAGCTTTAGAGGCTCACCGAATGCCCTGTCACCTGCATCTCCAAGGCCAGGAAGGATGTAGCCTTTGTCGTCTAACTCTCTATCTATCTTCGCCACGAATATCTCAACGTCTGGGAACTTGCTCTTTATCTTTGTAATCCCCTCAGGTGCAGCAAGAACGCCAACGATTACAGTCCTCTTTGGCTCGCCGTACTTCTTTACTTCTTCCAACACCCTTGTCAGTGTTGATCCGGTCGCTATCATTGGATCTGCTATTATCACGGTATCTTCAGGCTTTATCTGAGGTATCTTAACGTAGTTCATCTCGATTTCGAACTTTGGAGCCTTGCCCCTTACTGCCGACACAATTCCAACCCTTGCGTGCTCAAATACCTTAATTAGCCCTTCCATTAAGGGAATTGCAGCCCTGAGGACTGTAACTATAACTACGTTCCTCCTATCCTTGACTATTATTCCCTCGGTCTCCTCCAGAGGGGTCTCAACTTTTACGGTCTCAGTTTCCATTGTCTTCGTAATTTCATAGGCCATGTACCTTCCAAGCTTGACTAGACCCTTCCTGAAGGCTATGCTACCAGTGTTCTTGTCCCTAAGCTGGGTCAGTATCTCCATAATAAACGGGGAATCCTCAAAGGAGTAAACCTTCTCCCACCTCTTATCCTCAATCATATTATCACCTCAGCAACTGATCCAAAACTATCGCCGTAATAGCACCAACGGCCATTCCGGATTCTAGTATACTCGCGATTATCCTGGGAAAGTGCTCGAGAAACTCTGGAGGTAGCTGAGGTGCACCGAGTCCAGCTATTAGTGCTGCAGCAAGTATTAGTGTATTCCTGTCATCAAGTTCAACTCTCTCCTTAATTAGCCTTAGGCCAGTCACGCTGATCATTCCATATAGGGCCAGCGTTAATCCACCTAATACTGGGGCGGGCATCGATGCTAAAATTCCAGCGAACTTGGGGAACATCGCAATGACGATCAGAATCAATCCCCCGACCTGAACCACGTACCTGCTTGCCACCTTAGTCAAAGCTACCAGTCCAATGTTCTCTGAGTAGCTCGTTGTACCGCAGGCTCCAAGAACTCCAGCTATTGAGCAGGCAATCCCCTCACTCATTATTCCCCTGTTTATGTGCCTATTGGTGATGGGGGCCTCTGCTATAGCCGAGATAGCATGGTAATCACCGACGCTCTCTATTATGCTCACCATGAACGCGAAGAGCAGTGTTATTATTGCGGTTGCATCGAATACGGGGGTTCCCCAGGGAAACAGCTTTGGAACGCTCACCGCGGGGAGCTCGTGAACTAGCTGGAAGTTCGTAAGTCCCAGTGGAATGCTAACGAGATAACCAACGAACGCTCCAACTATCACGGGCATTGCCCTTAAGGCTCCCTTAGCCTTTAAGGCTATGTAGACCGTTGTTGCGAAGGTTATTAGGGCAACTAAGGTGGCCTTAGGAATGCTTGCTCCTGAGGGATCTGCGTAGTAGTTGAAGAAGTACTTGACCGCAACGTCCGCCAAGGAGAATCCTATTAGCATTATCGTAACTCCCGTAACAAGCGGTGTGAAGAGCTTCTTCACCTTCCCCACTATGCCAAGCCCACCGACAAGTGCCTCAATGATTCCTCCGACTATTAGGGCCCCCTGGGTTGCCGCCATCCCGAGGCTGTTCCCTATGCTTATGAGCCCAGGAATGAAGGCGAAGCTCGACCCCTGAACTATCGGATACCTCGAGCCTATCGTGGTCTGGAGCAGGGTTGCAATGCCCATCGACAAGAGAACCGCCTGGATCATCAAAGCTATCTCGTGCTTTGAAAGACCGACTGCAGTTCCGACGACTAGAGGCACCGCCACTGTAGCTCCGAACATTGCAAGAACGTGCTGAAGGCCGAAGAGAACAGCTTTTTTAGATTCAACCTTCTCATCTATTTTAACCCTAACACCCGGAACCATGAAACCCGCCAAAAGTGTGTTCGCAATACCTTAAAAATTTTTAGAAAGGTTTTTAATTTAACCTTGGGAGGCTTGAAAATTGATCAAGATAATTAGGAAAAAGGTAAAGACACTCTACACCCGCTCAAAGATCCCCGGGATAGAGTGGAGCGTTAATCAGTACGTCGGCTGTCAATTTGCCTGCAAATACTGCTACGCCAAGGAGATAGTTAGAAGGGAAGAGTCCTGGGGCACTTGGGTTGAAGTTAAGGTTAACGCACCCGATCTGGCGAGGAGGAGAGTCAAAGGCACTATTTTAATGTCCTCGGTGAGCGATCCATACCAGCCAATAGAGGCCAAGCTTAAGCTCACGAGAAGCGTTCTTAGGTTCATGGACAAGAGAAACGAACTCATGATTCTAACTAAGTCCCCCTTAGTCGTCAGGGACGTTGACGTTCTAAAGCTATTCCCCAGGGTAGAGGTTGGACTTACGGTGAATTCCTTCGAGGGGAAGGAAAAGAAGCTTTTCGAGCCCTTAACTCCCATCCAAAGGGTAAGGATCAACGCGCTCAAGGCTCTATATGAGGAGGGGATAAAGAACTACGCTTTTATCAGCCCAATAATTCCTGGGATAACGGACGTTGAGGAAATAATAAGGGAAACCAGAGACTTCGTCGGTTGGTACTTCCTAGAATTCTTGAACTTGAGGAAAGCTGGAGAAGAATTCAGGAAAAATTTGGAGGAGGAGTTCCCCGAGAGCTACGCTGTGCTAACAGACTATGATAAGTTTACTAGTTACCTAAGGAGCATTAAAGATGTTCTCAAAAGACTGAACGTTAGAGTGGAGGGAATCGAAACTCACAAATAGGGGTTTCGTGAAGGGGATTTCATGCTGTACGAGGAAACCGTGCAGAGTAGGACATTCAACTTATTCTTGGCGATAATATTTGTCCCAATCCTGATAGTCCTCTTTGCCGTTAGAAACAACCCGCCAGCGGTTAGGATAGTGGGGATTGAGGCTATAATAGTGTTCGCGATAATATGGGATGTTTCAGCTCTCAACATCAGGATAACCCAGGAAGAGATAAAGATAAGGGGAAGGCTCGGCCTTCTAGTCAGGAAGACAATCAAAATAGAGGATATAGAGAGCTACTCCGTAAAGGAAGGCTGGGCCAGCTGTTTTGCTTTACTCCACTTCACGCTTCCGGCCAAGGCGTGTGTACTCATAACGAGGAAGAAGGGAATATCGGTATCTTTCTCGACCAACAGGCCGGAGGAGATAGCTTACGTCTTCTCGACCCTTAATATACCCAGGGCACCATAATACCTTGTTATAACAATGTTTTTATAATATAAAACTAAGTTTTTGCAGGGGTGCCTATGCTGAGGGATGTAACTATTAGCAGGGCTATAATCGAGAGTTACTTCAAGGATCTACTCAACAACCTCGAGCTTGACGTTGCCATAGTTGGTGCTGGGCCTTCAGGGATGGTTGCCGCATATTACTTAGCGAAGGGAGGGGCCAAGGTAGCGATCTTCGAGAAGAAGCTCTCAATAGGCGGAGGGATTTGGGGAGGTGCAATGGGCTTCAACAAGATCGTGGTTCAGGAAGAAGCTAAAGAGATCCTTGACGAATTTGGAATAAGGTACGAGAAGTTTGAAGAAGGCTACTACGTGGCTGACGCTATTGAAGTGGCAACAACCATAGCCAGCAAAGTTGTGAAGGCTGGGGTTAAGATATTCAACATGATCGAAGTTGAGGATCTGGTTGTGAAGAACAATAGAGTCTCGGGAATAGTGATTAACTGGACCCCAGTCAACATGACGGGGCTTCACGTCGATCCTTTAACTGTCGAGGCAAAGTACGTAATAGATTCAACTGGACATGGAGCCCAAGTGACTCAGTTCCTCCTCAAGAGGGGATTGATAGAGAGGATCCCTGGGGAAGGCCCAATGTGGGCAGACCAGGGTGAGAGGCTAACGGTGGAGAACACCAGAGAGGTGTACCCAGGACTGTACGTTACCGGAATGGCAGCCAATGCCGTGAGCGGAGCCCCAAGGATGGGTCCAATCTTCGGTGGAATGTTCTTAAGCGGCAGAAAAGCTGCCCAGGAGATACTTTCCAAGCTCTAACCCTCTTCTTTTTAATTTAATTAGTCACCCAAAGTGTTAACGGTAACCCTTATATGCAAGTTTTAACTTGATATAAATTGAAAAGCTTAGACTTGAGGTGATCCGTATGGACAAGCTGAAGGTAATCATGGAGAAGGGAACTGAGAGGCTGAAGAGGGGTTTCGCAAAGATGGTTAAGGGCGGAGTTATCATGGATGTTACAAATGCAGAACAGGCAAGAATAGCTGAGGAGGCTGGTGCCGTTTCAGTCATGGCCCTCCACAAGGTTCCCGCAGATATAAGAAAGGCCGGCGGAGTAGCGAGGATGGCCCCTGTTGAGAAGATTCAGGAGATAATGGATGCCGTGACAATTCCAGTAATGGCCAAGGTCAGGATAGGGCATGAAGCAGAGGCAAGGATCCTTGAAGCGTTGGGAGTTGACATGATTGATGAGAGCGAAGTCTTAACTCCAGCAGACCCGTTCTTCCACATCTACAAGAAGAAGTTCACTGTCCCCTTTGTTTGCGGTGCGAGGAACCTTGGTGAGGCCGTAAGAAGGATTTGGGAAGGAGCTGCGATGATAAGAACCAAGGGAGAGGCGGGAACTGGAAACATAATCGAGGCTGTAAGGCACGTAAGGCTGGTGAACGAGAACATAAGGCTCATTCAGAGGATGACTGATGAAGAAATTTACGGAGTCGCCGAGAAGTTCGCCGAGCCCTACCTGAGGCTTGCGTTTAGCGTCAAGGAGATAAGCGGTCTTCCAAAGAGGGTTCTAGAGAACGAGCCAATTTACGAGGGCTTCACGTACAGGGAGATCGTTGAAGGACTTTATAAGATCCTCCTCGAGATCAAGAAACTTGGCAGGTTACCAGTCGTTAACTTCGCCGCCGGTGGAGTTGCAACTCCAGCGGATGCAGCCTTGATGATGGCAATGGGAATGGACGGAGTGTTCGTAGGTTCAGGAATCTTCAAGAGCTCAAACCCACCGGCGATGGCGAGGGCGATAGTTGAAGCCGTTAACCACTGGGACGAGCCAGATGTCCTTGCGGAGATAAGCAGAGAGATAGGAGAGCCAATGAGAGGTCAGGACATAGCGGAGCTCGAGGTAAGGATGGAGGAGAGGGGCGTTTAATCCCCTTTTTCTTTTAGGAGGTTTTAGAATGAAGGTAGGGGTTATTGGAGTGCAGGGTGATGTCAGCGAGCATATTGATGCCACAAAGAGAGCTATGAAAAACCTCGGGGTGTCCGGAGAGCCAATTTGGCTCAGGAAACCAGAACAGCTTAAAGAGATAAGCGCGATAATAATCCCTGGGGGAGAGAGCACTACAATTTCAAGGCTTATGCAGAGGACAGGATTATTTGAGCCTGTGAAAAAGCTTATTGAGGATGGGCTGCCAGTGATGGGAACATGCGCGGGATTGATAATGTTATCCAAGGAGGTAATTGGAGCAACTCCAGAACAGAAATTTCTAAAGATCCTTGACGTGAAAGTTAATAGGAACGCCTACGGAAGGCAGGTAGACAGCTTTGAGGCACCCGTGAAGCTTTCCTTTGATGATGAGCCATTTATAGGAGTCTTTATAAGGGCTCCCAGGATACTTGAGTTACTTAGTGACAAGGTGAAACCCTTAGCATGGCTCGAGGACAGGGTTGTGGGTGTTGAGCAGGACAATATCATAGGGCTAGAATTCCACCCCGAGCTTACTGACGATACGAGGATCCATGAGTACTTTTTGGAAAAACTTCTCTAATGCTCCCTTCCTCATCTTTAAGTATGAATTTCTGGAACTTCGTAACTCCTACTCACGATTTTCTCCCCTGAAGCCTCGAGACCTCTGTAATATGGGTACATAAAGGGACCGGTCCCCAAAGGATAACACTTTCATCAACCCAATTAACTTCTGTAAGCCCTTTGGGCTCCCCATGCTTCACTATTTCTTCCCAAAAATGCTTATTTATTATACATCCTGGGTCATCTCCTTTCAAGTCAAGAGTGTAATGATAGGCCCTTGCGCAAGAAAACAGGCGGGGGTATCCTCCCAAACAGGAGGTATGTTGATGGAATGGCAAAACTCATTTATTCAACACTTCAGTCAGCAAAAAAGCTTGGGGTGGACATTCAAAAGCTCGAGCTTTCGGACTGGCTTTTATTCCAGTGCGAGGGTGAGAAGGACAAGAAGGGGAATCAAAACATTCGCCTCTACAAGGACAAGGTGGAAGTGCTCACTTTTGATTACTCCAAGAATTCTGAGAGGATAAAGCTTGACGTGAAGTTTTCGAGAGGGTATAGGAAGGTTCTTGATAGGATTGTTGAGCTTTCGGTGAGTGGAAAGTTCGCGTACCCGGCAAGGGTCATTGTGAAAGAAGCGAACTTCTACCCTCACAGCATGCACGTTTTTGGAGAAATTCAAGTCATGACTCGCCTTGACTTTACCATGAAGTTATGAAGCGATTTGAGAGCCCTTTGGGTGATAATATTGGTGGAATTGATGTAAACTCTGACAGGGTAAATCTCGCAATCGTGAACAGGAGTGGTGAACTCCTCGACAAAGTGCTTGGCTACCTGAAGTATTACTGGATCAGGAATGGTGGGAGGTACGGGGGGAATTACAATTACAAGGTTGCCACGTTCAGGAATTCGGTGATTGAGAGAATCGCGTATAAGGCTCCACTTTACGGACTTAGGGTGGTTTTCGTAAACCCCGCCAGAACTTCTACCGGCACGGAAGAACTGCAGAGAAAGTTAGGGTTAGACAGGCATGCAGCATCCGCCTACATAATAGCCCTCAAAGCACTAAAAAGAACAAAATGATACACAAAGACACTAATAACGGAAACAGCCCCCTCCTAACTATCACTATCGCGAAGGATATTGAATATCTTGTTGTTTTCCCATATCTTCATTGAATGATCTATTTCTGACATTTCCAATTGGTAATGGAAGGAAAACACAAGGAACTACGGTTCCATCTGGCTCTATATCAGCGTGATCTGTCCCGCCCTTAAGGGCGGGGCTTCGTGAGACTTCACCGGGAGTACCCTCACTCTCAACGGCTATCCTTCCGGAATCGTCGGCTACCTTCCTCAAAATTATGGTGAGGTATTTAACTTCGATCTTAGAGTGTCTGCATCCCCGCCCTAAACGGCGAAGTTTTCGGGAGAAATAAAGCACGAAAAGCTTGGCGAGCAAGTTTACCTCCCAAACCATGTGTTCTCTGAGGTTTATGGCTTTTGTACTATCTCCTAGCACGGTAATTTTCTTCAGGCCCAAAAGAAGGGGAAGCAGTGAAAACTAAGGATCCATTAATTGAAGGAATAGTGGGTTTCCTTGGCAATCCTCTCGGCGTCAGTAAATGAGGTATAATCAGCCATGCTCTTATAATGCTCGGCTACGAACCAAAAAGGTCGCCGCAATGACGGCATTGCCCGTGTTCTTCCCGTTCCTCAGCGATTTTCTAACCTACTGGAGAGTGAAGACGCTGGATTGGAAACTGTTCCTCTGGGTTTCAATTTACCATAGCTGGGGGCTGGTTTGGAACTCATCTGATGACTTCAAAATAAGTTCAGAACAGGTAAAAAAGATAATAGGGGGTCATAATGGACCTTATAACCCTAGATGATTGTAATTATAGGTTAAAGACCCTTCTACCCAGGTTTTCCATTATTTCCTACCTTAGAGAGCTAGTGATTTGGTAGAGAGAATTCCCCCATTCCCTGTTAACTAGGGCACGATATCCCCTCATCCCTCTGGAGTGCTCTTGATTTCTTCTTCGCTTAGGTGATTCTTGGGCATTATGGAATCAACGATTTCAAAGGCTTTTTTAACCACCTTCGCTTTTGCTACCCATTTCCTCACATAGGCTTTATCGGGGAATTCTATGGCATCACAGGGACAGAGCATGGCGCAGGTGCTACATCCAACCATACAGTTGTAGGGCCTCGCAACAACTGGTTTCCCCTTCTCCTTATCCCAGTCGAATACCCTTCTTCCACATGTTACAAAGCAAAGACCGCATCCCGCACATCTGTCGTAGTTTATCCTCGGATACCACTCTATCTTCTTCCTATCAACTCCCCACCATGGGATAACGCTTAAATCTTTAACTGGCCTCCCAAGTGCATCTTTCCCGATGATGGGAGCCTCCTCACTGGACATTGTTATCACCTCAAGGAAAAGATACCGACATTAATTTAAAATATTTTTCATATGTCATTGTTTTCAACCAAAAGTTTTGGTCAATCCTGGGCAGAAAATTTTAAGTTAATTTCAAATGAAATTCTGGGGATGAAAATGCTCTGCCTAAGGAACGTTGAATACTCAAGGGATGGTAGAAAAATTCTCCACTCAATAAACATGACCTTCAGAGAGGGGATAAGCTACTCAATACTTGGGCCGAATGGCGCAGGGAAATCCACCGTAGCACGCATTTTAATTGGAGAGCTTAGACCCACATCTGGCCATGTTCTCCTCGACGGCGAGGACATAACAGAACTGAGCGTTACAGAAAGGGCAAGACGGGGAATAAGCATGGCCTGGCAGGAGCCGGCTCGGTATGAGGGCATAACCGTGAGGGACTATCTTACCCTCGGTGGGAAGCTCAGAATAGAGGAAGATGAAATACGGGAAGTCCTTGAACTTGTAGGCTTGCCCTACGAGCTTTATGCTCGCCGCTTTGTGGATAAAAGCTTGAGCGGCGGTGAGAGGAAGAGAATAGAGCTCGCATCGCTTCTTCTCCTTAAACCGAGGTATGCAATTCTCGATGAGCCTGACTCGGGCCTCGACATAACGGCCAAAGAACTCATAGAGCGGGTTCTCAACTATTTCCAGAAGTACGGTACCACCGTGATACTCATCACCCACCACGAGGAGATAGCAGCCAAAACAGACTTCTCATACTTCATCTGCGCAGGCAGATTGGTGAAGAAAGGCTTTTCACATGAGGTCGTTGACTACTATCGGAAGACCTGTAGAAGATGCTCCTTCCCGGAGGGCTGAGGATGACGATAAAGATTGATCTCACTAGAGAATACGAGGCGTTAGTTGAGGCCTATCAGCGAGAAGGTCTTGACACCTCCCTTTTTGAGGGCAGAATAGCAGCGATAATCATCAGCGGAGACAAAATCATCGGGCTCAACAATGTTCCAGGGGTTGAGATAAAGGGGGAGGAGATTGAGAACGGGGTTAAAGCTGAAGTTAAAATCGCGGACAACGTTGAGCTTCCCTTTCCCGTTCACCTTTGCACTGGTTATTTGAAAAGCGAGGGGTACCAGAGGGTTGTCTTTGACATAAATGTCGGCAAAAACTCGAAGGTTAAATTCATATCCCATTGCATCTTTCCCTACGCAAAGAACTTCGCCCACGAGGCGGTGACAAGGATAAAAATTGGAGAAGGTTCAAGCGTGCTCTACGACGATGAACACGTGCACGGCGAGGGTGTAAGGATGATCGGCAAGACAGAGGTGGATGTGGGCAGGGGTGCCCGCTACACGGGGAGGTTCTCTCTAACGAAGCACAGGGCAAAGAAGCTGAAGCTTGAGATGATCGCGAGACTCGATGAGAGGGCTGTTCTTGAGCTTGAGTCGAAGGTGAAGGCAGTTAAAGATGATTCAGTTGAGATAAAGGAAGTCGCCTATCTGGAGGGGGCACACTCAAGGGCAAAACTAAGGAGCACGGTTATAGCCTTTGACAGGGCAAGAGCTAACGTCATAAACGAGGCCTACGGCCTCGGTGACTATGCAAAGGGCCACGTTGAGTGCCACGAGATTGTTAAAGGTGATGCTGACGTTCAGACCGTTCCTCTCCTAAGGGTAAAGAACGACAAGGCCGAGCTCACGCACGAGGCATCCATAGGAAGGATAAACGAAGCCCAGCTCATTCAGCTCATGGCTAAGGGTCTAACAGAGGATGAAGCGGCTGAGCTCATTATAAAGGGTCTCTTGGGAGAATGATAGTTTAAATCTAACAATCAATAAAAAGTTAAAAATCATTCGAGAAGCACGTGCTTTACAGTTTTTACACCCGTGATCAGCCACATCGCCAGTAGAAGCCAGTAAAGAACAAAGCCAAAGCTGTCTATAATTCCTATACCAAAGGCTGTACCAACGTTGTGCGTTGCCCCCACGTAGGCTCCGAGTGGGAAGATGAAGGCCCACCAAGCCAGACTATAGGGTAAGTTGAGTTTTCTGATGTAGTAGATGGTCATCATGATGGCCATCACCAGCCACCAGACGCCAAAGCCCCAGAATATTAAACCGAACGCCAGGAAAGGCTCTTTAACTGTTAGGAACTCACTGGCTTTGACGAGTGCGTAGAGAGCTGAAGTTCCTGCTCCAATGGGTCCGAGGTTTATCCATACAGCTGGAGCCATACCACAGGGCATCGGTTCGTGTCTTATGAAGCGGAAAAACACTATCGCGAACAGGCCCAAATAAAGGAAGAAGCCAGCCCCCCAGGCGAAGTAGTTAACCGCATAGGCGATCTCCCGGGCAGTTCCAGAGAAGCTTGAGATTAGGCCCGCACCTCCCATGGGAATCACGATAAGCCCCACGGGGGGAATGAACCAGGCTGGGGTAACGGACTTGAGGTCTATCTCCTTCTCCACGAACATCAAATAGGGTATTAGCAGAGCAAAGAATATCGTTAGAACTGTCCCAGGGATCCAGAATGCCTTCGCGATGGTGGTCTTTTTGAGTATGACCAGATAATCGGCCGAGAGGACGAGCATGGCCACTGCTATCGTCCCGTAAAAGTGGCTCACCATCGGATGTTTTAGGTCTTCTAAGGCGTTTTCCGTGTACTTCACCCATCTGAGAAGCCATGGAATTAGAAGGATGAAGAATAGGAGGGTGTTGAGGTAGACGAGGAACTTCGCAAATCCAGCTAAGGCTGGAAGCCTCGATGAGTACGCTTTGCTCGTCAAAGCTAAAGCTCCTGTTCCCATAACGCTCGCGAACCAGCTAGGAGCAAAGTCCTTTATACTTATCCTCATTTACTTCACCAGAAGATTGCACCATATGAAAAATTTTAAAGATTTTTTGAACCCCTCGTTAGAAACCATCTCACTGCCCGGGCTTTTCGCATCCCTCCCTTTCCTTTTCGCGCTCTATCTTCTCCTTCCAGTGAGGATCTAACTCCAGAACCTGATGTATAAAGGCCTCAACCACGTCTCTTATTCTTCCATAGGCCCCAGTAACGACTTCTATGCCGAGCTCGTTGAAGAATGAAATCGCTTTATGCCCCATTCCATAAGCAAGGACGACTTCTCCTCCGTGCTCCTTGACGAACCTTGGAAGATCCCCTGGTCCATGCTCCTCGAAAGGAACCTCAACGACCTCCGCACCTTTAATTTCGTTGTTCTCAACGTCAACAAATACAAAGTACCTTGCCCTGCCAAAGTGTCTACTCACTTCGCTTTCTAAGCCTTTATCATCAACGGCTGGAACAGCTATCCTCATGTTACATCACCCGTTTAATTGAAATTTTTTTCTCATATAAGCTTTGTGCATAGGCACAAAAGATTGAGATGCTTCTTCTGCCAATATTGAGTGACTCTTTTTCAAGCCTTGTCCGTTAGGGCGGGATCCAACTACCCAATTGGTCTTTAACTGTCGAAGCCCTATTGGAATGTAGGCTTGGGGAGGTTACCAAGGAACTTCAAGTCAAAGGGTAATAGGACCAAAATCGAGCCTGCGGGCTGGAGCTGGAACTAGCAACGGAAGCAAGTGACGAGTCCATAAACCTTCCCGCCTTAGCTTGGGTATTACACAAAAAACTGTTAAAGGTGACTCTCCCACCGTGAAGAGAGCGTTTTCTGGCTAATAATGAAAAGGTCTAACTCATAATGAAAGGTCCTTTGGAGTATTAGTCAAGTTTGCTAAACATTTTGACGTGTGAAAACGAAGGTTAATTTGAGGAAAGCCACGCCAACGGTGATAATTGAGGGATCAAAAGCCGATGTAGAAACTAAGAGGGAGTTAATAAAGAGGGTGGATGGAAAGCTTCTATCAGATATAATACCCATATTCTATTTATTTCACCTCAAAGCTCGTCTTAGTGCCCTTATTCTTACTCTTCCCCAGGTGAAGCCCATAACAGCTGCCACCATGTTCCCGACAACTATCCCCAGCCAAACTCCCCTAAGGCCGAGCCCCAGGTTCACGAAGGTATAAGCGAAGCCAACCTGCATGACCAAAGTTCTGAATATCGTTAAAATCAGAGACTTCTCTCCTTCACCTATGCCTTGGAACATTGCGGAGGTCATCATGCCGAAGGGTGTTAGGAGTAAAAATATTGGAAGGGTTCTGAGGGCGGAGATGAGTTCCTGCTTTATCACCTGTGCTATCTCGGAGTACGTGAAAAGATAGGCCACTTGAGGAGCGAAGGCCATTATGAAGGAGACTACGCCAAGCTCTATCATGAATGCTATCTTTATTGCGTAGAGGTAGGCAGCTTCCAACTTTTCAGTGTTTCTCTCCCCGTAAGCGGCTCCAGTTACTGCAGTTGTTGCAGCAGCCATACCAAGTATTGGTACTATTCCGAGCATCGTAACACGCCAAGCACTGGTAAAGACGGCAACACCATTTTCCCCGCCCGCCATTATCGCAACGCGGTTGAGGAAGAACATCGCTATAGACATGGAGAGCTGAGAGAGTGAGGCAGGAAGACCAACACGCAATATGTCCTTAAGGATTTCCCAGCTCGGCGAGAAGTCTCTGAGGGTAATCTCAACGTAAGTGTCCCTCTTGATGAAGAGCCAGTAAGCAATGAAAAGTGAAGTGATTGTCATGGAGAGCAAGGTTGCGTAAGCGGCACCAACGATTCCAAAGTTTAGGGTATAAATAAATATTGGGTCAAGAACTATGTTGAGTCCTGAACCAAGCACCATTGCAAGCATTGCCCTGTTTGCATCTCCTTCTCCCCTTAGGATACCGTTTCCGACGTTGTTGAAGACGGCCATAAAAGCCCCAATAAGGAGCACCCTCGCGTAGGCTGTGGCCAGCTCAACGACATCCTCTTTGGCGCCCATTAACCTGAAGAACGAATCTATCGTGGGGAGCATGACAACCGGTATAGCTACACCCAAGAGGAGCGAGAGAATGATGGCGTGCACGGCAACGTTGTCGACTCCTTTCTTGTTTCTGGCTCCAATCCTCCTCGCTATCGCGGAGCTCGCGCCCACACCAAGACCTGCGGCGAGTGCTATGATCCCCGTGAAAATCGGGAAGAAAAGTCCAACGGCGGCCAGAGCGTCCGGGCCGAGGCCAGAGACCCATATTCCGTCGGCGAGGTTATATATTGTCTGCACCAACATGCCTATCATCATCGGGATTGAGAGCTTTATTATGGCCTTTTTCGGGTCGCCCCTTAAAATCTGGACACCCTTTGTCATCTTTCCACTCATCTGTTTCCCTCCAGACCATTTATCGCTTTTTTAAGGAGAGACAGAAATTCAGATTTTTCTTTGCGAGCCATCCGGGAGAACATCTTTTCCTCAAGCTCCATTCCAGCCTTCTCGATGGCCTTTAGCATCTCAAGGCCCTTGTCGGTTAGTTCAATAGTATACGCCCTCCCTCTGCGCTCCCTTTTTACAATCCCCTTTCTCTCAAGGGAGGAGAGCACTTTTGAGGCCGTTGATTTGGAAACGCCCATTTCTCTCAGGAGGTCTCCCTGGGTCTCTGTACTCTTCAGGTGCATCAGGGCTTTGAACTCAAGAAAAGTAATCCCCAGTTCCTCAAGCCTATCTTCAAAGATCTTCCTCATGGCCCAGTAAAGCTCCGATATAAGGTCGCATGCCTTTTCTTCTTCTGCGGGCATAGTTTCAATTGAAACTTTTGGGTTTAAAAGCATTCTTGGAAACTCATATTAACCTCAACAGGGAATTTAGTCAGGGATGCCCATGAAAACACTCATTGTCTTCTACTCACGGAGCAGAACTACAAAACGAATCGCCCAGGAGGTGGCTAAGGCCCTTAACGCCGATATTGACGAGATCATTGACAAAAAGCCCAGGAAGGGAATTCTTGGCTTCCTCATAGCCGGTTATGACGCAACGATGGGTAAAACTACAGAGATAGAGTTTGAGAAAGACCCTCTCAGCTATGACCTCGTGGTCATTGGCACACCTGTCTGGAACGGTTGCGTGACTCCTGCCATAAGGACCTACCTACTCCAGAACCGGGGGAAGATTAGGAACGCCGCCTTTTTCTGCACGTGCGCAGGAAGGCCCGGAAAGTGCCTCGAGCAGATGGAGGAAATCCTTGGCAAGAGGCCCGTCCTCAGGAAGATCCTGGTGAGAAAAAGGCTAGAGGAAGGGATAAAGGAATTTGTTGAGGAGTTGAAGACCCTAAGTGGTTCTTGAGCTGTGCTGGAGAGTTTGATAAGGAGTTGAGCTGTAGGAACCCACTAAAATCTTGAAGCTAGTCCCGTCCGACAAGTGGTTTGGAATGGCCAAACTCACGGCTGAGAAGACATAAATATAGGTTCAAATTGGTTTGAAGCTTTCAGAATCCTCTTACGTTTTTAAGGCGAGAATAGACTGGTGAGATGTTATGAGAAAATTGTTTTCTGTGCATTTATAGTTTGACCTCTCGAGAAAGCAGTAAATTCTGAGAGAACCGTTAAAAGACTCCTTGAAATCTCCCACATCAGTGTCTAAGAAGATCCCTCACACCCAGCGAGTTTACTTGTACGCAGTCTGTGAGGAGGATCTTGTGAGGAGGCTATCTTGGTAGTAAAGAAAGCGCAGGGCTAGAAGCTGGCGAGCACAGAGTACTCCCCCGGAAGAGAGCTTATTCTCAAAGCTCACCGGAAAATAGCTTGATACACTGCTCCCGACATACAAGAGTTGCTACTTCGACAATCTAAGGAGGATTACTCTAAGGGAGCTCGCCGGGATACTGAACCTCCAGCCCTTCAACTGTAAAGGAGCATTTAAGAAAGGCACAGAAAAAAATCCTTGGAGAGCTTGTAGGATGTCCTCTCCGAGTGCCATTTGGGTGTTTTATCTTCTGCTAGCCTAATTATATGAGCGAAGGCACCATCTCAGACGAATTGGTTGTTGCTGAACATGTGCAACCGCCCATGTGCGGGGTAAATATAACTGTGTGGAAATGTGCTCGAGTGTTGATGCGTTCAGAATTCTCTTGATTGTTCAAAAGGAGGGTGATTTAGTTGAGAACATGGAAAGGAGAGCCAGGAAAGGAAAGAAGCCCTATTAAGCTTCTTGTGACAGAATTACCAGTTGTAGCATTTAATTTCCGCCCGTGATCCTTTTCCCAAGCTCTACTATTTAAGTGGTAGCTGGTAACGATTATGGTAGCTTCCCCAAGACAGAAAGACAGAGACAATTAGAATGGGTGGGCTCTGAGGTTCCTTTTTTAGACTCATTCCCTGAATATCTCTCCAGTAACGAGATCTATCCCTATTTTTCTGATCTTAAGCTTCCAGAGCTTCTCGGGTGCCCCTCCCCCCTCCTCTCGATAGCCAGCCATCTCAATTATTCCCATATCTTCGAGGGCCGAGAGGTGGTAGTAGAGCGTTGAGCGGGGCATGTTAAAGCCCCTCTCCTGTAGGGCTTGATATATCTCATTAGTCCCCTTAACACCTTCTCCAAGGATTTTTATAATGCTTCGCCTCGGTTCGGCCATCAAAGGTTTGAGCATCATCATCAGGTTCTTAAGACTAGCCATGTTGCCCATCATCCATCTTGGCACTCCCACCACCGTTGATTATTACTCCCCCATCTTTATAAAATTACCGCTTTCGGGCAAGTTTAGCTCGAATATTATAGAAAACTTTATAAAGACTTTTGTGATATTACAAAACAGGAAACATGGAGGGATGAAAAGATGTTGGGAATGGTGGTACTCACCTACATCCTCGCGAGTGTATTCGCGATAGCTGGAATGGGAGCGGCAGGGGTGCTCATACCCAACTACATAGCTATAGGATTGAGCGTTCACGCGGCCATGCTACTCGGGCTGGCCCAAAACACCGCGGAGCTGACCGTTGCAACTGCCATGAACTGGAAGAAGGGCCTCATAGAATGGAGAAATGTTGCAAGGGTATTCGTTCCCGCGGCGCTCTTCGTGCCTTTAGGGGCGTACGTGAATGTCCACACCCCAAGGATCCTCGTACTCGTCGCCCTTGCATTGTTCTTCCTCTTTGCTATCTACCGCATGGTTACCGGTGGAGTAGCAGAGAGCAAAGATGGATGGAAGACATACTTACTGGGAGCCATTCAGGGCTTCACCGCGGGGCTCATAGGTGTGGACGCATCGCCAATAGCAATCATAGCTTTCTCATACCTCTTCAGAAACCCGAAGAAGGTCTCGGCGAACACTGCGGCAACTGCACTCGGAGTTTCGGGCGTTACCCTCCTGACGTACGCTCTCTTGCTCCCAAGGATACCTATAGCCACGGAAACTCTCGTGGCAGTGGCGACTGCGGGCTTCCTCGGTGGGGTAACGGGTACACTCCTGATGCACAGGGTGAAACCACTCTACGTCCGCTATACAACAATGGCATTGCTCTCGCTTGCAACCGTTGAGATAACGGCGAAGATACTCACGGCGAACGTGCCCGAGACACTCCACATACTCAGCGTGGGGGTAGTTGTGAGCGGCTTCCTGGCCTTCCTGTGCGGAATGGGGAGACACATGGCGAGAAGGCCCTTCCCCTCCCCGTGACCCTTTCGTTGTTTGAGCAAAAAGTAGGAGGTAGTTGAGATGCCGTTCGGTGTTCCCGGATGGAAGTGGAAGGTTGGAAGGTTTGGCTACGTGATGGAAAAGGAGCCGAGCTACGAGGAGATTAAGGCAAAGGCGAAGGCACTGCTCGAGAAGGCCACGAAAGGGCCCGCGTGGCACTGCCGCTGCGGAACCTTCCACGTCCCCCTGCTCGTTGAGGGGGAGATAGTTGGAGAGCTCTGGGAGGACGTTGAGCCGAGAGAACTCGAAGTCGGCGCTTACTGGCACGGAAAGTGGGGAACGAAGGTCCAGCTCGTGAAGAATGGAAGGGTGGTGGGCCTTCTCTGGCTCGCCTGAGCTTTTATTTTTCCAATAGAAGGTGGTCGGGATGAAAGTTGTGAAGTTCCTGAAGGATAGGATGATTTACATCGTCTTCACGCTCATAATCTTATCGAGTTACGCTGGCATCTATCACAGGGAGGTGTTTCTATCTCTCAAATGGACGCTGCCAATTGCGCTCTTTATGATGCTCTTCCAGCCGATGGTTTTCATGGACATAAGAAAAGCTTTCACGACGAGAACCGAGATAAAGACGAAGTACCTCGTAGCATTGACAGCCTTCTATGTCCTCCTCTTTCCAGCACTAACGTGGCTCCTCCTCAAGTTCTGGCTTGCGGTAATGCCGAACACTGACCCGAGGTTGCTCGCGGGGATTGTGCTGATAAGCCTCGCTCCACTCCCAAGCTCTGCTCCAGCATTCACGAACCTCGCGGGTGGAAAGTTCCAGCTGACGCTCGTCGGCGTCGTGTGGACGTTCATCCTCTCGCTCTTTGTCATGCCTGTTTACGCCAAGCTGCTCCTCCACACGCTCATAAAAGTCCCCATGTGGCTACTCCTCAAGTCGCTCGTCCTCTACATCATAGTGCCCCTCGTGGCAGGCCAGCTAACGAAGTACGCGGTTGTGAGGTGGAAGGGAAAAGAAACCCTCATGAAGCTCAAGGAACCCCTTGTGGGCCTCTCGCTCCTCGGCATGTACTGGATGATAATCGTGGTCTTCGGCATAAACGGGAAGATGATAGTCGAGAAGCCGGAGGTTATAGTCGTTGGAGCGCTCATAATGAACGCATACTTCCTAACGCGTGCGGCCATAGCTTACTTCACCGGAAAAGCGCTTGGCTTTCCTCTAGAGCACATCATATCTCTCGTATATTCAACCGGCTCCAACATGACCCTCGCGACGGCGATGGCAATAGGGACGTTTGGCTCCCTCGCGGCCGTTGGAACCGCCTTAGGAGGTCCCTTCAGCGACATGATACTCATGATACTCTTCGTAAGGCTCTTCGCCAGCCTGAGGGCGAAGTGGGCGGAAAGTAAGAAGCCAATGTGATTATCGAAGGCTCTAAGGCCTGAGAAGCTTTTCACAGCACCTACTCAGGTTGCATCCTCGATTTATTTTTTCTTTAATACCCACCCCTGGCCAACAAACCTTAAAAGCAGTTAGGGTAGCCTAATATGTGAAAAACGCCTAAAATGAAAGATACGACAGGTGAGATTAATGTTTAGGAAAATACTTTTTCCAACGGATTTCAGCGAGGGAGCGTACAGGGCAGCAAAGCAGTTCGAGAAGGTCAACAACATGCCAGTCGGAGAGGTTGTTCTTCTTCATGTGATAGACGAGGGGACCCTCGAAGAGCTTCTCAACGGATACTCACTCCTCTATAACGATGAGGAGCTGGAAATCGAGGTCATCAAAGAGGAACTGCTCAAGAAGACTATGGAGAGGCTCCAGGCCAAGGTCGAGGACGTGAAGAAGACGTTCGGCATCGAAAACGTGAAACCCCTTGTCAGGTTTGGCCTCCCGTGGGAGGAAATCGTCAAGGTTGCTGAAGAGGAGGACGTGTCGCTCATACTCCTGCCTAGTCACGGAAAGCTCGGCTTCTCGCATGAGTTCCTTGGCTCTACAATGGTCCGCGTGCTTAGAAAAACGAAGAGGCCCGTTCTCGTCATAAAAACGCACCCCGAGTGCGGGGAGGATAAAGGGTGAACTGGCTGAAGCTCAAGAACAATCTCGATAAGTACCTTCCGGTTTACGTCACACTTGCCATGATAACGGGCTTTTACGTCGGGACACGCGCGAACCTCAAACCCTACCATAACACGCTCAAAACCCTGAATATGCTCGTCGTCATCAGCATGATATACCCGATGATGATCAACCTCCGCCTTGGCGAGCTTAAGAACAGTGCCAAGCTCGGGAAGCAGCTTGCCATAGGTCTCACGATGGGGCTCGTGATTTCCCCGCTCATAATGTACGGGGCGATATGGCTGACGAACTTTATCCACCCAATAAATCACACACTCGCCCTCGGGCTTCTTCTGGCCGTCGTCGTGCCCTGCTCCTCGATGAGCATAGCCTACACGGGTTTCACGAAGGGCAACATCGAGCTGGCGACCATAGTAGTCGCGCTGAGCTTCACGCTGGCCATCGTGACGGTTCCGGCCTGGCTCAAGGTCTTCGCGTCGAGCTACCACGTCTCAATATCGGCCTGGCTCCTCGTCAAGACGATTCTCATAGTCGTCATAACACCCATGATACTCGGCGTTCTCACGAGATCCTACCTCATGAGAAAACTCGGCCCTGAGGGCTTCCTGAGAATAAAACCCGCCTTCCCGGCAATCTCGCTCATGGGCATGTACACCATCGTCTTCCTCATATTCATGGAGAAGGCGAAGCTCATAGCCAGCAAGCCAAGCATCGTCGGCATCGCCCTGATTCCCCTGGTCATCTACTATACGACCGCCCTGCTCTTCATGACCCTCGTGGACAGGGCCATTGGGATCCCTTACAGGGACCACATGGCAATAACGTTTACATCCGTTGGAAAGAACGAGGGGACGGCGATGGCCATAGCCCTTGCCGCAGGGACGGGTCTCATGGCGATAGCGCCCGCAGTGACCCCAATAGTCCAGATACCCTTCCTGGTTGGCTACGTTAAAGCCTGGAGAAAAATAGCGAGGCTCTGGAACTGCAAAGTTTTGAAAGAAGAGGAGATCATCCCAGGAGCTTCCTGATTCTTTTTCTTTGATGGCTGGCTTTCAAAAATGTTAAAAAGATGGATTTTCAAAGCTTTCTCCCAACCTCATAGCCTTCCTTTACCGCACTGGCTATGTTTCTCACCGATTTTGCATCACCGATAATATAATACTCAATATCATCTATTATGAAGGGCACGTAGGATTTCATCCCAAACGCTCCAACGATTACATCACACTTTATCATCTCCTTCTCCCCTGTCTCAATGTTCTCTACTATCGCGTACCCTTCACCAGCACTTACAAAGCGCCTACCGGTTAGGATGGATATCCCCTTCTCCTCAAGCTCCCGCAAGAGGTATCCGCGCGTTATCCTCTCAACGTTGGGAAGGATTGCTGGACTGCGCTTGATTATCTTGATCCTGTTGTTGAACTGGGCAAGGTACAGGGCAGTTTCAATTCCAACAAGGCCCCCTCCGCCAATTAGGACGTCTTTGTTCTCGATCCTGATTTCTCCACGTAGAACCTTGTCAAAGGGCGTTATCAAACCACGTTCACCGCTACAGGGCAGGAACGGCTTCGCCCCCGTAGCTATAACGACTGCCTCTGGGTTTATCCTTAATACATCTTCTTTTGTTGCCTCCCCCTCATGGAAGTGGACATTGGGCATCTCGGACAGAACATTGCGGTAATACTCGATAAGCCAGCCGATTTTCTCCTTCCCAGGTGGAACCATCGCCAGAGTAAGCTGACCGCCAAAGACCTCATAGAATAGATGAACCTCATGTCCTCTCACGGCCGCAACCCTTGCAGCCTCAAGACCTGCTGGCCCAGCTCCAATTATCGCTACAACTCGTTTTCTCGGAGCCTTTGGGATCTCCTCCTCATTTCCAACATTGGCATTGATGCCACATCTTATTGGTCCCTTTTCGTCATGAACTGCCTTAATGCATTCACTGCACCCTATGCAACGCCTTATTAGATGCTCCTTTCCTTCTACAACCTTCTTTACCCAATCAGGATCTGCTATCAAGGGTCTTCCGAGGACGACGAGATCCGCTTGCGTCTCGAGAACTTTCTCCGCGACAGCAGGTTCCCTTATCATGCCAACTGCCGCCACCGGAACAGGTAGAGGCCTTATTCTCTCTGCTAAATAAGCACGCCAGGCCTGGGGATAGTACATCGGTTCGAGACGCTTCTCCTTAGGTCCAAGGCCTATATCTGCCTGTATCATGTCATAACCTGCCTTGGCGAGAGTTAATGCTATCTCCCGCCCAGTACTCAAGGTTATACCTCCGTCAAGGAAGTCATCCACGGCCAGCCTTATCGTCACCGGAAAATCCCAGCCACATTTTTTCGCTATGCGCTTCCGCACCTCTATTGCAAACCTCGTCGGTTCACCCCACTTGTCCTCACGATGGTTGGTCAGGGGGGAAAGGAACTGGTTAACCAGTAGCCCATGGGCACCTTGTATCTCGACCATATCAAAGCCTGCATCCATTGCAAGCCTCGCAGAGTATGCGAACTTCTCCACTAGCTCCTCTATCTTCTCAGGTGAGAGGTAGTCTACACCATCCTTTTTCCATCCCTCATGGGCGAGCTCAATTGAGAGTTTAACTCCATCGTACTTGTGAACCTCAAAGGTCAACCATTCCCAATCCTTGAGGACGGCTTTTGAGTCAATCCTCGGCTGGAAAGGCATGTGTTTTCCTTCTGGAAAATCTATGGATGTGTTTTCCACTATTATCAGACCAACACCACCCCTTGCGCGTCTCTCGTAGTGCTTGACGAATCTCTCCGTTAGCCTTCCGTTCTCACGGGCAAAGTTTGTCGATATCGGCGCAAATACTACTCTGTTCATGAGCTCAACGTTACCGATATTTATTGGTTCAAATAACTTAGGATAATCTTCTTTCATTAGGCTCACCTAAAATAGGGCTTTGGCACTTTCTTATAAAGTTTAGTTCGATTGATAGATACTACATGTGAAAAATTTTTAGTAAAACTCACTTTTCCATGTATTCATCTCAGCAGATTCTCTTATAGCTTCTAATTCTCCTATAGCTTCACTCAGTTCCAAAGACTTTTAATCCATGAACCTTAGTTCATTCAGGTGTCAAGGGCATGAAAGCCATAGAAGTCGTGGGACTCACCAAGTACTACGGCTCCTTTCTCGCCGTTGATAACGTGAGCTTTGACGTTAAGAAAGGTGAGATTTTTGGTTTCCTTGGTCCGAATGGAGCTGGAAAGACAACCACAGTTAGAACGATTACCGGCATTTTGAAGCCAAACTCTGGGGAGATAAGGGTCCTCGGCTATGACATGCTTGACGAGAGGGAAAAGATAAAGGCAAGAGAAAGGATGGGCATAGTTCCAGAGATGGCTAACCCCTACGTTGATCTGACGGCGATGCAGAACCTCAGGCTTATGGGCGAGCTCTACGGGATGGAGCGACGGGAGATAGAGAAACGCTCAATTGAACTCCTCAAGCTTTTTGGTCTTTACGAGAAGAGGAACGTGAAGGTGAGGGCCTTTTCCAAGGGAATGAGGCAACGCCTTATTCTTGCGATGGCCATGATAAGCGATCCCGAGCTCCTAATTCTGGATGAGCCGACGAGCGGACTCGATGTTATAAGCGCACGTATGATAAAGGACGTCATCCGCGAGGAGAAGAGGAAGGGGAAGACGATATTCATGACAACCCACAACATGATCGACGCAAACGAGCTGTGCGAGAGGATTGGAATTATAAGGAGAGGAAGGCTTATAGCGATTGACACGCCCGAGAAGCTAAAGCAACTGGTTAAGGGTAGCGTTTCAGTTGAAGTTAGCTTTGAGCCGATGAAACTTGACCCCTCTGAGATAGCCTCGGCAACGAGGGTCGAGCTGATGGGGGACAAGGCGAGGGTTTTCACAGAAGATCCTGATGCAACGGTTAAAGAGCTCGTCCACTACGCCGAAAGAAATAACCTGCGGATAGTGAGCCTAAGAACGCTCTCTCCTTCACTGGAGGATGTCTTCATCAAGCTGGTGGGTGAGGAAAATGATTGAAACGCTCAAACGTTCTTTTGCCATAGCGAAGAAGGACATGCACATCTTCTACCTCAAGGGTCCTGTCGTGATAATGGGCCTCCTCTTCCCCTTCTTCCTGTTCTTAGCTTTCATGATAGGGCGCAACCTCTCCGGGGGCCATCTCTTCGTTGCTCTAACTGCCATGACGGCCTTCTTCACATCCACCGCCGTCGGCCCCACGATAATCCCGTGGGAGTGCAGGGGAAGAACCTTCGAGAGGCTCATAACAGCCCCTGTTTCACTGACCACAGTGCTCCTCGGCGACTTCCAAGCTTCCCTCTACTTCGGGCTTGCGATAACGTTCGCAATAACCGTTCCAGCAATGCTCTACCTCTCAGTCCACCCTGCTATCTGGCTCTTCGTCCTATCCACGCTCTTGGCGGTCGGGTGCTTCTCCGCAATGACGGTGCTCATGTCCTCCTACCCACCCACGGACGTTCCCGCCGACGTCATGATGCTGTCATCACTTGTCAAGTTCTCGCTCCTCTTCATCAGCGGTATCTTCGTCCCCATCGAAAACCTGCCGGCTTATGGCAGGTGGATTTCCCTCATCTCACCGCTGACATACTATGTTGACGCCCTGAGGCATTCACTTGGAAAAGGCTACCTTCCCGTGTGGCTTGACCTTTTAATGCTGGCCCTGTTTGGCCTCGCGTTCTTCCTCACGGGCACTGCAATCCACAGAAAAGTCCTGGAGAGAAGGTTCACCTAGGCCTGACTATCTCCACCTCACCCTTTATCTTCCCCGCCCCAACTGTGTTGAAGACCGTCCCATACTTCTCGGCGAGCTCCTTGACGCGGAGTATCTTTTTCTCGGGCTCGTTCGTCACGATACGGATCTTGTAGGTAATCTCCTTCAATTGAGGCTCTTTCCTGTCCCTCCATCCATAGACTGTTATTTCCATGCTCTCGACCTTCAGACGCATTTTCTTTATAAGCCTGCCCCAGTTCACGGTTAAACAGCCACCTATGGCGGCAAGCAGGTACTCTGTGGGGTTTGGTCCAGAGTTATGACCATCCGTCTTCGTGTCAATCCTGAACGAGAACTCCCTAACCTTAGCCTCACTCCCAACATTGCCATCCCATTCTAATTCAACCTGATATTCAAGGCGCTCCATGTTGATTTCCCCTTCTAGTAATGAAGGTTTAGGCCAAAAATAAATATTTTCTAATGAAATCTGGCCGTCTCCTTGCCCTGAAGGGTAAGGTTTTAAGGGAAAAATAAAAGATTAACATAAATTGGTCAATTTTGGCCAAAAATCTTTATATTTTTGACGTATTCATGTTTATTGGTGGTAGAGTGATAAAGGTAGTCTGTCCCTATTGTGGCTTTGGCTGTAACATCCTTATAGATCCGAAGACCCTCAAGATAATCCCCTACAAGGGAGAGCCCAATAGGGGGAAGCTCTGCCCAAAAGGACTGCATGCCCTAGAGTTCGTGTTCTCTAAGGACAGACTCATGTATCCCTTAAAAAAGGTGGGAGAGGACTTCGTTAGAATTAGCTGGGATAAGGCCATAGAAGAGATTTCTTCAAGGCTCCTTGAAATAAGGGAGAACTATGGAGCAGATGCCGTTGCGTTCATAGCTTCTTCAAAGGTTTCAAATGAGGAAAACTACCTCCTTCAAAAGATAGCTAGGCTTTTTGGAACGAATAACATCGATAATTGTGCCCGTCTATGCCATGAAGCCAGCGTTCACGCTTTGAAGATGACACTTGGAACTGGAGCCCAAACCAATCCATATTCTGACTTGGAGAACGTTAAGGCCATACTAATATGGGGCTACAATCCAGCGGAAACCCACCCCGTTGTCATGGATTACATACTGAAGGCGAAGAAGAAGGGGGCGAAAATAATAGTTGTCGATGTGAGGGAGACCACAACCATGAAGCTTGCAGATTACAAGGTCATAATCAAGCCTGGAACCGACACGACCCTTGCAAATGCCATGATGAACGTCATAATATCTGAGGGCCTGTACGATAAGGACTTCGTTAAGACGAGAACTACAGGGTTCTCGGAGGTTAAGATGGGGGTTAAGAAGTACACCCCGGAGTACGCTGAGAAGGTTACTGGTGTTGATTCTAGGCTAATAAGGGAAGTTGCCAGGGTCTTTGCGAAGGCTGGAAGCGGGGCGATAATGTGGGGGATGGGCTTAACGCAACATGTTTCCGGAGTGGAGAACGTTCTCGCGATAATAGACATAGCCCTCCTTTTGGGATATATAGGGGACAGAGGCGGCCTTTACCCAATGAGAGGCCAGAACAACGTCCAGGGGGCTGCGTATATGGGGGCTCTGAGCGAGTTCCTCCCTGGGTACATTCCCCTAAGCGATGAGAACTTCAGGAAGAGGGTCGCGAGGCTCTGGGGAGTTGAAGACCTCCCAACGGAGAGGGGGCTTTACTTAACCGAGCTCTGGGATGCCATACTTGAAGGAGATGTTAAGGCCCTCTACATAGTCGGAGAGAACCCAGCCGTGAGCGAAGCTAACGTCTTAAAGGTTAGAAAGGCCTTAACGAAGCTTGATCTGCTCGTAGTTCAGGACATATTCCTCACGAGAACTGCTAGATTTGCCCACTACGTTCTTCCAGCTGCTGCATTCTGCGAGAAGGAAGGAAGCTACATGAACAGTGAAAGGAGGATTCAGTGGAGCTTTAAGGTCTGCGATCCCCCAGGAGAGGCCAAGCCTGATTGGGTAATCCTGAGCGAGCTTGGCAAAGCCCTAGGATTGTCAGGCTTCAACTACTCCAAGGTTGAGGAGATAACGGAAGAGTACTTCAAGATGTTTCCAGAGCTCGAGGGGAGAAGCATCGAAGAGCTGAAGAACTCCGAGGGAATAATAATCCCCTACAGGAGGCTTCACACGATCCAGTTCTCCACGCCAGATGGCAAGGCAAGGATGTACGCTGTGGAACAAATAATGCCCTGGGAAACTCCTAACGGAGAGTATCCCCTGATATTAACTACGGTCAGGGTTATAAGTCACTACAACACCGGAGAGATAACCCTGAGAAGTCCATCCCTCGTGAAGCTGATGAGCGAGCCCGTGGTTTACATAAGCAGAGAAGATGCAAAGAAGTACGGGATAAAGGATGGGGATCTAGTTAAGGTTGAAACCAAGAGAGGTAGCTTAACCCTGAAGGCGAAGATAGCCAACGTGAAGGAAGGTGTGATAGTTGTGCCCTCCCACTTCGATGCAAATGTTCTAACTAACGACGCATTAAATAAAGCCGGAACCCCGGAATTGAAGTTCTCGGCTGCGAGGATAGTTAAGCTTCATTAAGAATAACTAAACGACCAAAATTCCTATATATTTGGTTATTTAGATGACCAAAATGGGGGCTATCATGGTACAATTAAGCGACTACCTTATAAGGCTAGCAGCAGAAGTTCCGAGAAGATTAAACTATGCGAGGAGATTGAGGAGAAGGTTCATCTTCAAAGAAGTAAGGAGCAGGCTAGATAAATACCTCGATGAAGATAAAACATCTACAATCCTCCTGCCGGGATTAAGGGGAACCGGCAAAACAACCCTGCTCGGACAACTGTACTTTTATGCTCTCTCAAAAACGCCCGAAGTGATTTATATTCCAGTCGATGAACTCCACCTCCTCGGCTTCAGTCTGTATGAAGCAATCGATAAGTATTTAGAACTCTTCAGACCCAAAAAACCAATAATACTCCTTGATGAAGTTCACTACGATGAGAAGTGGGACTTAACTTTGAAGGTTCTCCACGATAGGATGGAGTATTTCATAGTGGCCACGGGCTCCTCAGCACTCAAATTAAGGGAAAGCCCGGACTTAGCTAGGAGGGCTAAGCATATTGAGGTCAAGCCCTTAACGTTCCTCGAGTACCTTCACCTTAAAGGAGAGAAGGTTAAACCGGTAGGCCTTGAGGCACTTTTTGAGTTCAATGAAAATTTGCTAAGGAAAGCCTTCTCTACAGTAGCCCAACATGGAAAAGAGGTAGAACGCTACCTCCGGCTAGGCTCACTCCCCATAACGCTTGAACTCAGCGAAGAGGAAGCATATGAATACATTTTTACGCTGATTGAGAGGATAATTTATAGGGATCTGAAGGACTTCAGGAACTTCGACTCATCAACGCTGGATTTCGCTATGAAGCTCCTCTTCATCTTGGCCAATCCGAGGGGGGAAAGGTTCAGCTACGAAAGGTTATCAAAAACACTCGGAATTTCAAAGAGCACGGTAATAGAAATCGTTAGGGCACTTGTCAGGAGTGGCCTTCTCGTCGAGATACCTCCCGCAGGAAGCCTGACACGGAAAGTCAGGAAGGGCCCGAAACTGAAGTTCCTCGCTCCAGCGATGAGGGCATCCATACTCCACAAGTTCGAGAGCGTGGATGAGGCAGCATTGCTTGAGGATGCAGTAGCGCTCTACCTTCATGGGGCTGGAAGGCTGGAATACGAACCGGGTAAAGGTGGCGCTGACTTCCTTCTAATTAAGAATGGAGAGCGCTATGTCATTGAAGTTAGTCTAGGTAAGAGTGACATTTCCCAAGTTAGGCGAAGTATGGAAAGGTTAAATGCCGAGAAAGGTATAGTGATCGGCAAAAGATTTGAAATTAAAGGTGATATCCTCATGATTCCGTGGTGGGTCTTCCTTGGACTAATTTAGAAGAGCACTATGTTTCAAGCTCAAAATGTCCTCCTGAAATGAACATTGGGAGAGAAGAGTTATGAGCGTCAAAAGTGTTATGAAACTACACCTCGAAAGGTTAATTATAGGGGGTAGTGAAAGTGATATTTTTCAACAGACAACATGAGTTGGATAAGCTAATAAGGCTCGTCTTTACCGAGCCTAATATGATAACTTTCATCTATGGACCAATCAACTCAGGGAAAACAGCCCTAATGATGGAGCTTACTAGGAGACTATCTGATGAGTATGTTGCATTCTATATAAACCTCAGAAGAACCCCCGTCATGAGCTACGACGATTTTATTGACGTTCTATTTTCTGTCGAATTCAGGAGTAAAGTTAAAACCCTCAAGGAAGCTGTTTCTCTCATCCTCTCCGCTGGAAAGGAAGTTTTGGGCTTCCCAATTCCCACTCCCATTCTAGAAGGAATAATTAGGGAGAAGAAGCCAAAGAATGCGTTCGCATACATTGCAACGCTAATTGAGGAAGTTAAAAAAGCCGGTAAGAAGCCGATTTTAATTCTTGATGAGCTTCAAGTTATAGGAGACTTAAAGATTAACGGCCCACTCATCTATGAGCTCTTCAACTTTTTTGTACACTTAACTAAGGAGAGGCATTTGAGCCACGTATTCGTCGTTACCTCTGACAGCTTATTCATAGATAAGGTTTACAACGAGGCAATGCTCCAGGGCAGGGCAGAGTACTTCCTAGTTGATGACTTCGATAGAGAAACTGCAGTTGAGTTCTTGAAAAATCAAGGGTTTAGTATTAACGAAGCAGAGCTTGTATGGGAGTACTTTGGAGGAAAGCCAGTCTACTTAGTTGAATCTATAAAGCACAAGGACGAGTTGAAAGAGTGGTGCGAAAGCCAGTTAAGGCTTAGGGTACAGGCCGTTAATGCCCTCATCCATGGAAGGAAGAGTTTGGCAAGACTCTTAAAGGAGTTCCAAGACAAAGAAGAGATACCATTTAATGGGGTGATAAGCAGGCCACTTAGAAGGCTGGTTAAGGCTAACATCCTCTTCGTTGACCCTCTAAAGGGTGTCGTAAGACCACAAGGAAAGCTCGAATTGCTAGCTATTAGAAAGGCTTTAAAGCTAAAACCAAATGTTGAAACATGAGAAGGCTCCTCCTAGCACTTCCAGCCTTTGCGTTCCTGCTTACCTTCTTCTACCTTCCCCTGCTCTCGGTCATAGGTTTGGGCTTTGATCCCAAAGCTATAATCCAGATTCTCTCAGATTCTTACCATAAGAGGGTAATATCCTTCACATTCGCCCAAGCCCTGGCCTCAACTCTTCTGACCCTTGCCATAGGTCTTCCTGGGGCCTACATCTTTGGGAAGTACGACTTTCCTGGGAAGAGGATTCTGAAGGCGATAATGACGATTCCTTTCGTGATGCCCAGCGTAATGGTGGCCTTAGGCTTCCTCCTTCTGTTTGGAAAGGGTGGGCCTTTCGGAGGATTAGACATCCTGTACTCATGGAAGGCCATAGTTCTCGCCCACGCATTCTACAACTTTCCGGTGGTAGTTAGGATGGTCTCGGCCCTAATAGAGAGGGTGAACCCAAGTTATGAAGAGGTCGCAATGACTCTCGGAGCTAAAGGCTTCACGCTCTTCAGAAAGGTGATTCTACCTCTTATCATGCCCGGAATCCTTGCCTCGGCCCTTCTAACCTTCACATTCTCCTTCATGAGCTTCTCAATTCCCCTGATCCTCGGAGGCTACAGGTACGCTACGCTCGAAGTTGACATATTCACTTCTGCAATGGTGATGCTCGACTTCAAGACGGCTTCTTCCCTGGCCCTACTCCAAATTCTCCTGAGTTTAGCGTTCATGTACCTCTACCTCAAAGCCCTACAGCTCTACGCGAAGAGGGAGGAGCAGAAGGTCATGAGAAAGCCGGAGAGAATAACCTTAAGAACGGCCCTGTGGGCGGTTCCCTACTTCTTACTGGTATCGATTCTAATCCTCGGACCACTTATTGCAGTGGTTTATGACTCCTTATTCTATACCGGGAGCTTCAGCCTGGAGATGTACAGGAGGGCATTTTCGCAAGAGTACAACCCGATGTTCGGGACTACCGTGCTCAGAACTATCGCAAATTCAATTTTCTTTGGAGTTTTAACCGTCGTGATATCAACTCTGGTGGCACTACCTTTAAGCTACTCCCTCGTTAAATGGAGATTCAAGGGTAAAGTTATCGCGGATGCACTTGCGACCCTGCCCTTAGCGAGTTCTCCAGTAATACTTGGTCTAGGCTACCTCCTAATTTTTAGGAGAACTCCGCTCTACGGAAGCTGGATGATAGTTGCCTTGGCCCACTCGATAGTCGCTTATCCCTTCGTCCTGAGGGCCGTGAGCTCAGCCCTCGTCAAGATAAAGGAGAACCTGTATGAAGCTGCTCTAACCTTGGGGGCGAATGAAGAGAGGGCATTCCTTAAGGTGGAGTTGCCCTTAGCGTCAAAGGGAATAATAGTCGGGGCCATCTTCGCCTTTGCAATGAGCATAGCCGAGCTCGCAACGACGTACATGCTCGCCAGGCCAGAATACACGACCCTCACGTTAGCCATATACAAGTTCATCTCCTCAAGGCAGTTCGGCCCTGCATCAGCCCTAGCCGTTGTTCTCATGGCAATTTCCGGCGTTAGCTTCGCCCTTATAGAGAGGATTGGTGAGGAGGTATGGTGAGCATTGAGCTTAGGGATGTGGTTAAGAGGTACGATGAATTCACGCTGAGCGTTAACCTCAAGGTTAGGGATGGAGAGCTGATGACCCTTCTAGGACCAAGTGGGTGCGGAAAGACCACAACCCTCAGAATCATCGCCGGGCTTGAAAGGCCAGACTCAGGCAGAGTTCTCTTCGATGGGGAGGATGTAACCGAGAGGAAGCCATACGAGAGAAACATAGGGATGGTGTTTCAAGATTATGCCCTCTTCCCGCACCTAACGGTGTTCAAGAACATAGCGTTTGGATTAGAGATGAGGAAGCTCCCCAGGAACGAGATAGAGAAAAGGGTGAGGTGGGCCCTAAAGCTCGTCGGCCTTGAAGGGTTCGAGAACAGGTATCCGGAGCAGCTCTCTGGAGGGCAACAGCAGAGGGTTGCCTTGGCCAGGGCTTTGGTTATAGAGCCGGACGTTTTATTGCTCGACGAACCCTTGAGCAACCTAGATGCCAAGGTGAGGGAGAGGCTCAGGGGAGAGATAAGGAGGATTCAGAGGGATCTAGGGATAACAACCGTGTACGTCACCCACGACCAAGAGGAGGCCATGGCGATAAGCGACAGGATTGCCGTAATGAACCTCGGGAGGATAGAGCAAGTTGGCGAGCCCTTGGAGCTCTACATGAGGCCAAAAACGGAGTTTGTAGCCAAGTTCCTGGGGACTGGAAACATTCTAGAGTTGCACGCCGAGAACGGAAAGGCCTGCTTGGGCGAGCTCTGCTTCAAAACACCAAAAGATGGAAAGGTTAGGGTGTTCTTCAGGCCCGAAAGCGTTGAGATAGGAGATGGTGCTGAAGCTGAAGTCATCGACTACGAGCTACTCCCAGGGAGGGTGAGAATTAGACTCAGGATTCATGGAGTTGAGATTATAGCAGAGGAGAAGCTCTCTAGGTTCGATCCTAAGAAAAAGAAAGTTAAGATAAGGATCGAAAACTACGTCATCCTTTAATTGCCTCCTGGGGACTCTTGCCCTCAACGACGACAGCAGTCCACTGCTTCAGCCACTTATCGAGGTTCTCCATAACGAGCCCAGGATCAAGGGAGATCGGCTTGGTAACGTTGAGGGCGTACTTGTAGACCTCGGGTAGCTTGACGTTCTTGTTTACCGGGTACATCCACTGGGTCGTTGGCAACTTCTCTTGAGCCTTCTCACTTATAAGGAACTCTATGAACTTCTCGGCGAGATCCCTGTTTTTCGTCCCCTTAACTATTCCGGCCCCCTCCACCTGGATGAAATTGCCCCTCCTGAACTGAACTGCCTTAACGTTCGTCTTGTTGTCGTAGTACACAACGGCTGCCGGAGAAGTAGCATAGCTGAGAACTACCGGATACTCACCCTTGCTGAAGGCCTCCCATGCGGCGCTCCAGCCCTTAACTATCTGAACGTTGTTCCTGAGCTTCGCCCAATACTCGAGCCAAGAATTTCCGTAAACGGCTATCGTCCACAGCATGAATGCTAAGCCGGGAGAGCTAGTTCTTGGATCTTCGATTATTATCTTCCCCTTCCACTCAGGCGTTATCAACTCATCGAGGCTCTTCGGTGGCTCTTCTATCATGTCAGTCCTGTAGTTGAAGGCCAGAAAACCGTAGTCGAATGGAGTTAAATAGTCATCCGCGGGGAAGTATTCTAGTATGTCCTTCCTTATTACGTCGAAGTTCCTGAGCCTGAACTTCTCAAGAACTCCGGCGTTTATTGCCTTGGCCATGAACGTGTTGTCGATTCCAACCACAACATCAGCCTGAGGATTGTCCTTCTCAAGGATGAGCCTGTTAACCAACTCCCCCGTACTTCCCACCAAGACGAGGTTGACTTTGACGTTGTACTCCTTCTCGAACTCGGGAATTACCTCCTTGAGCCAGTATTCAAGGCTGTCGTAGGCGTAAACCGTTAGAGTCCTCGGAGTTTGTTGTTCCTGAGAGCTTATGCATCCAAGTCCCAGGAACGTTAGCAGAACCAAAGCTATTGCAACCGCCTTCTTCATCTCCACCACCGAATTTCCCTAAGCACCGAGTTTTTAAATGTAGGTTATCAAACTAAGAGCCATTTCCTCAAGCTTACTATAACGCTGAGATAGCCAGCGCATTCTTGGGAATTTCAATGGGCTCCAACATAACGCTTTTTATGTTCTGTCAGTAGTCCATCTATTTATAAATGGTTGGACTGTCTACAGAACATCATCCGTTGATAAAAACATGTAAAAATAACCTTTAAAAATGCGGTGAATTTTACATAATTTTGGCTAAAGGAAGGTGAAAGGTATGGTGAGGATAGCGACTTACGCATCTCATTCAGCCCTTCAGATCCTGAAGGGAGCCAAGGACGAGGGGTTTGAAACGATAGCATTTGGGAAATCTAGGGTTAAACCCCTGTACACTAAATACTTCCCGGTTGCCGACTACTTCATTGAAGGTACCTACCCAGAGGAAAAGCTGATCGAGTTAAATGCGATAGTAATCCCAACGGGATCCTTCGTTGCACACCTAGGAATCGAGCTAGTTGAGAGGATGAGAGTTCCCTACTTCGGCAACAAGAAAGTCTTAAGGTGGGAGAGCGATAGAAGCTTAGAGAGAAAGTGGCTCGAGAAGGCCAAGCTAAGGCTACCTAAGGTTTACGATGACCCAGATGATATCGATAAGCCAGTTATAGTGAAGCCCCACGGCGCAAAGGGTGGAAAAGATTATTTCCTCGCTAAAGATCCCCAAGACTTCTGGGCTAAGGCCGAGAAGTTCCTTGGAATAAGGAACAAGGAGCAACTTAAGGAGGTTCAAATACAGGAGTACGTGGTTGGAATCCCTGTTTACCCCCACTACTTCTACTCCAAGGTTAGGGAGGAGCTAGAGCTTATGAGCATAGACAGGAGGTACGAGAGCAACGTTGATGCCATAGGCAGGATACCAGCTAAAGACCAGCTCGACCTTAACATCGAGATAACGTACACCGTCATAGGCAACATCCCAATAGTCCTGAGGGAGAGCCTACTCATGGACGTCATCGAGGCCGGAGAGAGAACAGTTAAAGCTGCTGAAGAGCTGATGGGCGGACTGTGGGGCCCGTTCTGCCTTGAAGGGGTTTTTACTCCTGAGATGGAATTTGTCGTGTTTGAGATATCGGCTAGAATAGTTGCCGGAACGAACTCCTTTGTGCACGGTTCCCCGTACACATGGCTCAAATATGATGAGCCAATGAGCACCGGGAGAAGGATAGCGAGGGAAATTAGAGAGGCTATTGAAATTGGTAGGATTGAAGAGATAGTAACTTAAATTTCCCTCGCAGCTTCAAGGTAAGCGAGGCCTTTAAATTTATACTTCCTCCTCCCTTCAACGCTCTTTTCTAAGTACCCCCAGTTAGTTAACTCTTCAAGCATTTCATATATTGTTGATAACGAAGCTCCCGTTCTCCTAGATATTTCCTTAAGTGGAACGTTTTTGGAATAAAGGCTTAATGCCACTGCCAATTTTTCCCAACTTTTTGGAAAGGATGTCCTTAGAATGTTAAGGATTTCCTCCCTAATCTTTGAAAGACTAACTCTTTTAGCGTATTGTAATGCCTTTGAGTGAGATAATCCTTTACATCTCTTTCTTCCGTATGGATTCACTATTCCTGGCAGACCCATTGAGAATTCGTATATCTCCTCGAGCTCAACTAACCGATAGTTAACATTGCATTCTCTTAATCCATTAGCCAAGTATTCAATCGTCGTTTGTCTGCTCAGGGGTTCTAGATTTAAGTTGTCAAACTCTCTGCCTACAAAATGAACCCCGCTAGATAGGGACTCTCCTCCAAATCCTATTTTTGTTGGTTCTATAAAATAACTAAGCACCCTAACTGAGGAGCCAGTGACTATTATGGAAGGCAACTCCTCTATATCATCAACCTCACTCCTCAACTTCCAAAGGGATGCCATCAACTCAGGTATACCGGTTTTTAGTTCTTGAATCTCATCCCATATAACTATTGACTTCTTCCCAAGAAACTGGAGCATGTTAACTAGGGCTTGAACCGGAGGAATTCTGTTTTCTAAAATTGCCTCCCCGTAAATTCCCTCCCCAGTAATCCCCACCTTTATTCCACTGAATAAGGCTGACTCCAGAATTAATTTGAGTTTCACTCTTTTTGGCAATTTAGCGTACGTCATGACAACAAAATCTTTGAAGTCCTTGACACCTGAGACGTTTAAATAAACAACGGTCCAGCCCTCAGTATCTCTTAGATGATAAGCAACAGACTTGGCTAGTGTTGTTTTTCCTACGAGTCTTGGACCCGTTATAGCAGTCCACTCCTTCTCTTTTATATTGTCTATTAAGTAATCAACTTCACTCATCCCCAAATCGCTTCTTGGAACATTTCTCCCAGCCAACTTGTTAAGTGGGAGGATTGTTCCACGTGGAAATTGCTCCATGTGAAAGCCTCCCGTAATGTTTTTCTTTGTCTTGTTTTTTTAAGTTTGTAGAAATGTTTCTCATAAATTTTGAATTTTAGTCAAATATTGCTTTATTTATTGAAAAATAGCCATATTAATTCGGCAAACTCTGTCATATCTTAGCAGAGTTTACTAAATTAAGTTTTAAATACATTCACCCGTTACGCTAGCTAGTCGTTAGTCTTAGTTTTACCAAGGAAATCTTAAAATATTTTTTAAGTAGAAGAGCTCGATACAGAGGTAATAAGTTGCCAAATATATGTCAAAATAAACTTTAAATGTGGCATATTTTAGACAAGATCTTGATAAGGTGAGAGGGATGTGGGAGAAGTTCATAGAGGAGAAAGTTAGAGAGATCAGGGAAACCGTTGGGGATGCTAAGGCGATAATAGCCCTCTCGGGTGGAGTTGACAGCTCAACTGCCGCAGTTCTAGCTCATAAAGCCATCGGAGATAGACTGCATGCGGTCTTCGTTAACACGGGCTTCCTAAGGAAGGGGGAGCCGGAGTTCGTCGTCAAAACTTTCAGGGACGAGTTTGGCATGAACCTCCATTACGTTGACGCCCAGGACAGGTTCTTTGAGGCCTTGAAGGGAGTTACAGACCCAGAGGAGAAGAGGAAGATAATCGGTCGCGTCTTCATAGAGGTATTCGAGGAGGTCGCCAAGGAAATCGGAGCCGAGTACTTAATTCAAGGAACGATCGCCCCGGACTGGATAGAGAGCAAAGGAAAGATAAAGAGCCACCACAACGTTGGGGGCTTACCGGAGAGGCTCAACCTCAAGCTAATCGAACCCTTAAGGGATCTTTACAAGGACGAGGTCAGGCAACTGGCCAAAGAATTGGGCCTCCCTGAAAAGATCTACAACAGGATGCCCTTCCCAGGCCCCGGCCTTGCGGTCAGGGTCATAGGGGAGGTAACCCCTGAAAAGATAGCGATCGTCAGGGAGGCGAATGCTATAGTAGAGGAGGAAGTTGAAAAGGCGGGCCTCAAGCCATGGCAGGCCTTTGCAGTTCTGTTGGGAGTTAAAACAGTTGGAGTTCAAGGTGATATAAGGGCGTACAAGGAGACGATTGCCGTTAGGATAGTCGAGAGCGTAGATGGAATGACGGCCAATGCCATGAACGTCCCCTGGGAAGTCCTGCAGAGGATAGCCTTCAGGATAACCAGCGAGATTCCTCAAGTTGGAAGGGTTCTATATGATATAACCAACAAACCACCTGCAACCATTGAGTTCGAGTGAACTTTTTATCCTAATTTTACCGTAAGAACACTAAGGTGAGAGAGTTGGGAGGACCTTTGACAATTGAGGTAATTTATGAAAATGGAGTACTAAAACCTCTAAAGCCCCTCAACTTAAAAGATGGAGAAGTCTTAGTTGTAAAAATATACAAAAAAGGAATAATAGAGAGAACAGAAAAGTTCAGAAAAATAATAACCCCAGAAAAGTTTAAAGAAAGTCCTGAAGAGTATCTTGCCCGCCTTAGGGAGGAGAGGAGATGAGAGTCGTTATAGACACCTCAGTTATCATTAATTTATTCTCCAATTTTTATCCAGATCGAACTGAAGTTGCCAAGAAAATTGCAATTCTGGCAGAGGAGGGGGAACTGGTCTTATATTCTCCCCGCTTAGGTGAATTTGAATTTATATCAGTTATCTCAAGATTTTTACCCGACGATCTAACCAAAGAAGCTTGGGAGGAGTACAGATCCCTCATAGATGAATTCATTGGAGAGAGTGAGATTATTGACACCATTAGAGGGTTAGCATTTTTAACTTCACACAGAGTTCCCGATCTATATTTTATCGCGACTGCCAAGCATTTAAATGCAATTTTAATAACAAATGACAGGAAAATGGCAATGGTCGCAAAGTCTATTGGAATAAAGACATTTTACCTTCTCGAAGAAGCAGATGAGTTCTTTAGGTTCATTAAAACCAAAAACCGGTGATATTATGGATGATCTCATAGAGCTTGCAAGGAAAATTCGTAAGAAGGTAACCCCCGAAAACTTTGAGGAAGATCCTACCGATTATCTCCTTCGTCTTAGAGGAGGTGAAAGAAATGATAGTTATCATGGATAACGGAGGTCAATACGTGCACAGGATTTGGAGGACACTCCGCTACTTCGGGGTTGAGGCCAAGATAATCCCCAACACCACTCCCCTAGAGGAGATAAAGAATATGAATCCGAAGGGAATAATATTCTCGGGCGGCCCAAGCTTGGAGAACACGGGCAACTGCGAAAAGATCCTTGAGAACTACGAGGAATTCAACGTCCCGATCCTGGGGATCTGCCTGGGGCACCAGCTGATCGCTAAGTTCTTTGGAGGAAAAGTTGGTAGGGGGGAGAAAGCCGAGTACAGCTTAGTTGAGATCGAAATCGTTGATGAGGATGATATCTTCGAAGGATTGCCGAAGAAGCTCAAGGTCTGGGAGAGCCACATGGATGAAGTTAAGGAGCTTCCCCCAGGATTTAAGTTGTTGGCCAAGAGCGAGACGTGCCCGATAGAGGCAATGAAACACGAAAAGTTGCCAATCTATGGGGTTCAGTTCCACCCGGAGGTCGCGCACACGGAGCACGGAGCTGAAGTACTTAGGAACTTCGCCAAGATTTGCGGAGAGATCAGCTAGTCGATCCTGTCATCATCTTTTCCTTCAGCAACGGGTTTAGTCATCATCACGGAATTCTGAAGAATAAACTTTTTAAGGTTTAGCTTTTACTATTAATGGTGATACTTTGGGATACACGATATATTACAGAGTTAGGATAACTAGGTGGAGTGAGTTTGTTAAGTTCATTGAGAGGATTTGCCATGGGTTAGGGATTGAGCTTGAACTTTCTAACGACTCCGTAATGATAAAAGGGGAGAGCGTTGAAAGCTTGCTCATTCCAGCAAAGGGAGAAGGATTCGTAAAGACTTACGGAAAGGAGCCTGTGACTTCAATATATCTCCTCATACTTTACTCGGTCTCAGCCTTTGGCTCGGTTTTGGTTTGGGAGGATTGAGCAACCTCAATAACCCCCTTAGGGATGGCACCTCTTAATGTTTTGTTCTCTATAGCAATCTTAACTAAATCTCCTGGTTTAACTTTAAGGTTACACGTCACCCAGTAATAGCCAGGCTTAACATTGGCACTAATATCATCATGCACAAATACTTTCGCTAGCTCACCCTTTACCTCTTCTACGACACCGTATGTGTAATCTCTCCCAAATCTTACCTTAAAATAACTCCTAAACGCAAGAACGACAACTGTAATGCTCCCAATAAACCCATACAAGTACATCGGGTCATTTTTAATTCTTCTTAGGATCATATATCCAACAAACGCCACAGAGGATATGCCTACAAGACCATAATAAAAAAATCTATATGCGGGGACATTAATGATAAAATTAGCTCCAGCGATCAATATAAACCTAATAGCAAGGTATGCCACAATACATAAGGCAAGAACAGCATGAATTGGCATTTTTGCTATTATCATCAAAACCCCTATGACAAGGTATAGTATGAAAACAAGCTGAAGATATAGGCTGAATGTTTCATGGATTGTATACTTTTTAAGTCTGATTTTTGGAGGCCTATTTAAGGGTTTAGGGAAGAAAAAAAGCTTAAGCACTTTTATCACGTTTTGAGTCCAACATCCTATTCTGTCTAGTATATTTATTATATCCAAGATAAGCCACCTCCTTGTCTCTACTTCTGCAACAATTCAGATGCACCTGTGATACCAAATAGAGACATGGCAGTTGTGTTGTCAATAAAGAAGTAGACTCCCTTCCTATCAGGAGAGTCTGAAATTCCATAAACCCTGTACGTCTGTTGTTTACAAACTGGGCTATTAATGGAAAGCTTCCCTGGGAAATAGTGATCAAGAAAGCAGAAGTCAACACTATTGACATATTCTTCTGGAGGTTTTTGAAGAACTGTCAGAAATAGCCTATTGAGTTTCTCATCAAAATAATAGGTCATACTATCTGTTGGTATCATGAAGCTCACTAATCCTATCGGATAGTAGAGTCCATTTTTGGCAAGGCCAAGCTCTTCCTGCATTCCTTTTGCAAGGGTGATGTATTTCTCATGATTCTCCGTGCTCCCCTCAAGCCTCTCAAAGAAGGACATGCCCCATGAAACGCCGAAGTATCCTATTTCACCCTCTTTATTGCCAACCCTTTCCTGCTCGTTTATGCAGAGCAGAAAAGGCTCAATGTCATAAACCTTCGCAAGATTCTCTGGTGGCTTAGTTTCTTCCTCTAAGAGCCGGGGTGAATACTCTATGTACGATGTTCCCCAGATCACCCAAGAGAAGTATCCAGCATTATTGAGAGTATTGCTGACAACCAGATAGACTGAAATTGGCGATATTACAGCTCCAGAAATGTAAGCTTGGGAAGTTTCGGAAGAGGCTTGAGGTTCATGAGTGTAAGTGAAGTTTAGGCCTAGTGTTGTGTTAATTCTAACCTCATACCTATTGGGGCTTGATATGAACCAAGTGCCAGGTGAGTAGCTGGCTAAGGCATTCCAGTCCTTCAGAATGAAGAGCTTCTCAGTAGTCCAGTTGTCTACGAACTGGAACGTTACTGGGGTTCCAAGCTCAATAATACTTTGAGAGAGTGAGCTTAGGTCTATGTACCTTCTAATGAATATCCAATCAAAGATTGCCCCTCTTGATTGAGATTCACTATCAATGACGAGATATAAGTAAAGGAGCGGATATCTAAAGCTCCAACTACCAGTATTCTCTTGTCTATTTGAAGCGGTTATATCTCTGAACGTGAAATCTCCACGATATCTCCTTCTCCTTCTGTAGTAATTGGTCATCTCAACAGAATATGTATGGAACGAGTAATCCCCCCTTTCATCTGAGCTTGAACTTTCATACCGCCACCATGCACGATGTTGGGCTAGGAAATCTTGTCTATCCCCAATATCATCAGTGAACAGAAGGAGGCGATAGCCCTCATTGCTCACATAATAATCCTCAAGCCCTATCCCAGCATCCCAGTCATCATTATACTCAAAGTTAGGTCTCATCCTAAATCTAACGGCAAACTGGTAGTTGATAGTGAGAGAGTTTCTTGTGCGAAGAGCTAATACACTATTCCCTCCTAATATTGTAAGAGTCCCATTCCCAGTTGGGTCTAGGCCACCTATTTGACCTAATATTACCCACTTCTGTTCTAGCTCATTAATTGAACTCTCATTGAAGTCATCAAAGAACAAGAATACTGAATCTCCATCTCCTCTAGTATATGGGAAAGAGTCGGAGTAGGCTATGTAGACGGTGCTAGGTATATCGGTCTTAACCCAAATAAGTGCCCCGCTATTGTCCCAGTATTCTATCCAGAAAGGGAGCTCTCTGGTAAGTTCACTGTCAGCGTAGACTTTTATCTTTGCTTTAGGTGGTGTGACGGTGTGTGGAATTAGGCCGGCTATAGTGCTGTTTAGGTATATGGGAACTTGAACATCGGTAACAGTCTGAGGATAGTCCAGAGACACTTCCCAAACCCTAACGCCTGAAAATCCTACACCTGTAAACCCTATCTCAATTCCTCCGTTAAAGTCATTGTTCCAAGATGCCGACAAATTATACCTCACAAAGAACTGAGTTGACTGAGTTGAGAACAGAGATATTTTCTCCCCTGCCAAAACCCTAACATCAACAGTATAATTCGCTCCAAAGACAGATGTTATTGAACCCCTCAAGAAGGGAACATCTGCAGATTTTGAGTAGTAGATGTAGTAAGTTGTCACCGTTGGCCTTAGCCAGATAAGCACTTTATCATTGCCCCAGTACTCTATCCAGTAGCTGGCCTCTGCACAGTCAGAGCCATATATTCTTAATGCTCCAAATTCTCCAGAGTGTGGGATTATCCTAAAGGGATACTGGGTAGCGTTAAACTCTAAGAGGACTAATTTTCCAATGTAATCGGAGGGAATCGTGAAAGCAACTCTATACGGATAGGTGTAATTACACCAAGTCACGCTGCTCCCAAACACAAGCACACCCATACCACCTTCCGTGAGCACTTCAGTTGGATCAACTATCTCTCCATCAAGAGTTGTGTTCACTATTATTGGAGATGTTGTTTGAGAGAAATCTCCCTCCTTAAGAACGTAAGCTAAGGCCCCATCCCCAGGGTAACTTTCACCGATATATATTGTGTCCGAAGAAACTGCCGTCGAGAACCTTCCAACCACTGGGGAATAGCTACTAACCCCTGCTCCCTCCAAAAACTTTATCGGCTTGGTGAAGATCTCTGGATAAGCGTACTTGCATGCCCTCAAAACCCTTTGGTATCTACCTCCCGTAATGGCGGAAAACATTGGATCCTCAAGTCCGTTCAAGTCAACCACCGAATATACATAGCCCTTCTCGGGAATGCTGCCCTCATAGATTACTTTACCTGAGACATCTTTAACAACTATCCTGTTTATCCTTCCCTTAATCACAATCCTAAATGAATCCAGAGGAGCAACTAAAATCTCAGTGTTGCTTATTATTTCATCTTCATCCATTCCAAAAACTAAGCCTTGTTTCCTAAGTTGATTTGCCACCTCTTTCAGCCATCCCTCTATGGTCTGATTCCCCATGATTCTTTCTACATCGTATCCAGAAATTGAGGGAGAGCCACCTGATAAAATCAGATCCCTTATCGTGTTGTTGACACCATACGTTGGAGATATGAAGTTTCCAGATACCGCAACGTAGTCTATAACAGCAATAATTGCCCTTTTTCCAGATATCTCCAAAGCTCTCTTAAATTCCAGCTGAAGTGCAGAAATCACCTGATAGACTCTCTCAGAGTAAGTCCTCTCGCTTTGACTGAGGGCTACCTGAGATGACACCTCTTCATAAGTAGCTAAAAGCAAGATTATGGGGATTAAGAGGACGAGGATCGAGGCATTAATTATAAATCCCTTCCTCATCAGGACTCCCTCCATATCCTAAGTGTCACAGTTATTGGAGTAAATAATCCCGGAATATTACCCATGCTTGCCATTTGAATGGTCACCCCTGCTGGGAGGTCAACATCTATTGGATTCTGCTGAGAGCCATCGTACGGTGGAACTTTCCAGTCTCCGGGATTTAGGTCATTCAAATAGTTAAGCTGGTTGAACAGCCTTAGAACCGCATCATCAACTGCATACTTTGTTGGATCTAAATCCTCAACCGAAATAACTTTGTAAGGTGAATCTCCTACGAGTATTGTTCTCTCCTCTGTTGTTCTCCCGTTGTAATAGTAGTAGGTGAGGTTGTAGCCCTTGTATGTGGGATAGCCCTGAAGTAGGTAAGGGAATACATCGCCATAACCAGCGTAACCTTGAATGAAGTATTTAATTATCCCTCTAGTTTCTCCGTTTCTTACATAAGAGTTTCCATTTGTCATTTTAATTTCAAAAACGTTGTTCTGACCTGGTTGCATCATCCAGTCGTAAAGCCTAGTGTAAGCAACCCTTATGGCATACCTTCCGAGAGGCCCAGAATAGAATCTCCTATTGTTTTCGTATAGATTTTGGATTGTGGAGTAATCCCTGAATCTATAACCCACCCACCAGTCTGCATACCATGGCTCAGCGGTAGGAGGTAAATAATACTCGACCCTCAGCCCCTGACCTGGATATGAGACCCTAGAGTCACCGTAAGGGAAGTATATAGAGATTGGGATGCTGTACATTGTTCTCACTGTTCTTGGGATGTACTCTATTTTCACATAAGAGTCAGGGTAACCGTAGATTATTCTTTCCTTTTCCCTTTTCCACTGATTATAGTCGTATCCTTCATAGTACCAGTCTCCATCTTCATAATATGCGTCAAAGCCAATGACGAAATCAAACACCATCCTGCTTATATTTTTCTTGAATTCTTCATAACAGTCATTACCTCCACATAACACTTCATTGACCTTAGTTCTAATCTCATCATCGGTAAACTCCACAATAGCATCTCCGTTGGGGTTTGCATATTTTTCTAGGAGAAGGTACAAATTCCCTCCAAATCCATAATACAGCCTCACAATGTTAACATTTCTTACCTTAAACTTCATATTTATTGAAGTTATATTCCCGGGAACGAACATTTCAAGTAGATACATTATTCCTGTTCTTTCGGATATTACATTATAGATCCTTATCAATCCAGGATCCTCAACTTCCAAGCTGTTACTTTTGTACTTGACATACACCGTAGTACCACTCGCCGAACCTATTTCATCGTATCCATCGTCAAATACTAAAGAAAATACATTATCTCCTCCTTGCAAATATCCCGTTAAATCGTTGATATTTATCTGGTCATATCTCCTACTAACACGCCTTCCATTAATATATAGGGTGACCCTCTCTCCCTGCCTCGTAACGAACTTCCCGTCAGCCTCCAATATCTGAGCATCGGAGGGGAGGTGAATCACTCTGGTTATGTTGAGAACATTATCCCCGCCGCCTGCAAGAACTCTGAACCATCCGTATAAATCCTCTCTTATTACAGTAGCCCTCGTAAGATATGCTCTAGCAACGTATCCTCTAGGAGTTCTGTTATAAGAATATCCGCTAAGAACCATACTAGAAGTTGAAATGTCCTCTGCCGCCTGAGGGTTGGAAGTTCTAATAAATGATTCATTGCTCACTACAAACTCGTACCCATAGCCAGGGAGAAGGCGCTGGAGAACATAGTTAATTACCGTTTTTGCCCTTCTCTTGTAGTCAACAGAAGGGTATAGGGGCTGTATGGCCCAGTAAGTAGCCAAAATGTCTAAAGGAGACATGTCAGGAGATACAAGGGTTGTATTAAGGGTTCCATTCTGAATCCACTCCTTAATAACGTCCCCTGGAACCAACTGATTAAGGGGAACGGTTCTCAAAATAGTTAACACATCTCCCGCACTCTTCATGCTCTGCTCTCTCATGTAGGTTTGATACAGTGATTGGGTGTTTATTTGAGTTGTAACTACTCCCACAACTATTGTGGATACTAGGATGAAAGCTAAGAGAACGTCAAGCGTAAATATAAATCCCCTCCTCATCTCTCATCCCACACCCACAGCTTTACCAACCCCAGCTCATACTTCCTATCGAGCAACAACCCTATGTTGTACTCATCAATAATATATATAGGATCACTAAAGTTCGTTTCGTAAATCCATATCTCAATGGGCTTCCCGGTCTCACTTGAGAACTCAGAGAACACGTCAACCCAACGTATTCTGACTGATGTTTCATTGCCCACATAGGTCTTCTGCAGACTTACGTTTCCAGTAGCATTCGTCCACAGATATGCCTGAACATAAGGGGAAACCCTCGTCTTCACGACACCTAGGAGCTTCATCTCCTCCCCATCCACTATTATGAACAGGGCATAACCAGTCTCATTTGGAACCCTAATCTCGAACCTTGCATAGGCTGGAGGGGTGTACTTAAGAACACCTGAGATAAGTCTCGTGTAGTTTGACGTGACCTCTATCGTTGTATTGTACTTTCTCATGTCAACGGATACAACCCTGCTAGCATATTCAACCCAGCTAGCGTTTTCTGGTATCTCAACGAGATTAACCGTGAAGTCGTTCTTGGAGTAGGCAACCCTGCCCCATGCCTCAGATCTGTTAAGAGCCTGTGGATAAGTGTAATCCAAATTTACCGAAGAGACCTCAATGGGGAGGTTAGCTGTAAAGCATGGGGGTGGAGTTGGAGGACTCCAAGTCTCAGAGAGTGGATAGCCGTTTATGTTCAATGTGGAACTTCCAGTTGTCCTTATAACGGGGGGCTCGCTAACCTTCCTCCACCCCTCTCCACTCCACTCGTACCATTCCCCAGTCTTATTTGAGGCATACCACGTATTTCCAACTTTAAGGTAAAGGTTTCCAGGAAGATAGCCTGAAATTCCTATGTTAATCGTGGCAGAGCCGGATATGTCAATAAGATAAGGATTAGTGGTGTTGTCTCCAAATATCACTAGATCCTTTGCAATGTTTATTGTTCTAGCGCCTTCTCCTCTAACTATTAATGCTCCGCCTATGTAGGCATTTCCCCCTACATTAACGGTTACAGCTCCGGTTATAACCCAGTCCCCATTAATTGCCAAGTAAGGATAAGAACCACCTGCTAGGGGAGGATAATTACCCACTGTTATTGTTAAGGAGCCGTGGGTATCGACACTCCCAAGAATGCAGAGAGGAGCATCGCTCGATATTGAAGCCGAGCCCCTAACATCAAAAGGAGCACACTGGATTATAGTTGGATCAGTAAACGTCAACTCTCTATTCCCCCTAATGGTACACTCGCCAGAGTAAACCTCAAATTCACTTAAAACTCCGCTAGCATTAGGGTTCCATGTAAAGTCTGCTGTGAAATTCCATACACCAAGATAAAACTCAAAGCAGAAGGGCTTTCCTAAACTTAGATTCTTAAGAAAGTCCAAAACTAGAGGATTCTGATTCTCCACAAGATTAAAAAACATTAAAGCCTTCTCGTAGGATATAAAGGGTGAATCCTCTTCCCTGAGCCCAATGCTTTTTAATAAAACTAGATCCTCATTCCAATTAGAGGGCTCTCCAGGAGTTTTTAAAAGAACATCTAACATATTGTCTGGAATATTCGCCCTCTCATACCACGAAACAACGGAAGATATTGCATTCCTTAAGGATTCAGACGTTGCTGATATTGTACCTATAAGTAGGATTGTTAAGGTTAATGCTATAAATGCATCAAGTGAAAATATTTGAGCTCTTTTCATTTTATCACGCTCCATCCATCTTCAACTGTTATATTTAATATGAGATGTTTTTCACCACTGTACATTTTTCCATTATAAGTACTAATAATTGACAAATCTTTTAATGAATCTTCGACAAATTCTCCAATAAGTTTTGCGATTTTAGAGTTTTTATCTTTTGTTAGATTCAAATTATGGGAAAATTTTAGCAGCACTACAATTTCACTAGAGTTTTCCCTTACTATTTTAAGTCCGAGGAATGAAAATTTTACTCCTGAAGATCCTGTGTAATTTTTAATAACACTATTTAATGGGTCGAACTTCTCCTCCCCGATTACAACACCATTTGTAATATAAGAAGCACTAAAACTCGCAGAATCCTTGAGCCGGAGAAGAATTGTGGCCTCCCGAGAATTCTCTAAATAAGGTAGTATAACTATAACAATGGATAATACCACAATACTCATCAAGAGCAGTCCTTCAATGGCCGTCTGGGCTCTTCGCGAGTTTGACATCTACACCACCTTTAGTTTCATTATAATATGCAATAATCCAGAAGTCAGGAGAGTTTTCAGTTATTAATACGGATGTATGAGAGGACACTCTAATTGGCAGTTTCACAGCTGTTGAGTATAAAGTATCACTTATATTTGCATTGATCACCACAGCATCTCCCGTCAGGATAATGTTAACATAATCTCCCTGGGAGAGAGAGATGGGAAACTTAACTCTAATCGAATAGCCTGGCCCTATACTATAAGCCTTTGTTATCAAATCTCGGGTGCTAACTGCAAAGACTTTAATTTTTGACGCTATCGAAAATGCCTCGGTATTCTCACTTTCCTGAATTCCAATTTCAATTATTCCTACAGATAGTACCATAATAAGGGTTATAGCAAACAAGAAATCAATACTTAGCTGGCCTTCACATCTCAACGTCACTCACCTTGGATTTATCTTTATAACCAATTCACCTGAAGTTACATTATAGACCCAACTCTCACTATTATCTGGATTCCATTCGACAACTATTTTCACCATTTTTGGTAAATTGCTAGGGGGTATTTTTATGCAAGCTAAATTAACCATATTTCCATCAAAATTAACATTTGGAATTAGGTCAGGAAAGACTGAAGTATTAGTTAAGATATCCTCTTTATATAGAGAGTTTGCCCAAAATACGTTCTTATAGGGCCCCCTAAGATTTACTAATACAGTTCCACTCCCATTTAAAAGCATTACATAAGTTCCATTTAAGTATGAAATAGCTATCGTCGGGTTATTTAGGGCAAATGCTTTACTAAGGTATTCTTTATCTCGCAGGTATGTTAGCCTATAATTAACTGTTACTTTTGCCCCGGGGCCTTGAGCATAAACCTGACTTATAGCGTTGGATATTGCACTTGCAAATCCCTTAGCTTCGATTCCAATTTGAAGAGCGATGACATCCTGAGATGAGGAGCTTGTAAATGTCACCAATCTTAGGGAGTAAACTAAAATGAGCATGAACACAATCATTAAGAACATCAGTTCGAGTGATATCTGACCCCTCCTCATCGTTATCCCTTCTCAAGTATTTTACACGAGAGCTTATTTAACATTTATCCTTCAAATTTGATCGGCTAAGCCCAAAATACCGCTACTCGACGACTGCTTTACCTCCTTTAATGAATTTAACCCCTTTATAGTCCCTGTTGTATAGCTCAAACTTGTACTTGTTCCTATCAAGGCCGAATTTCCCAATTAATTCTTTTAACTCATATATGAAGAATTGAACCAACTCCTGGTACCTTAGATCGGCATTCGCCTTGAACATCTCATGGAAGTACAGGGCCAAGGGAAGCGTTGCAAGGCCCACTATCACCACGGGAACTAGAATGAGGATCGTCACTATGGCAGTAACTATCGTAAAGAAGAGGATGGTCATCGGGAGATACTTGGACAGTTTAATGTACCTCTTCGCCTCCTTAACCTTTTCCTCCCAAACTTCCAGAAGCTCAGGGTTGTAAAAGTCAAAGGCGGTATGCCTTTTCCCCTTCCTTATCCTCTCCCTAATTAGCTCGTCCCAGTCATCTTCGTAATAAACCTCAATCCCCCTAAGCCTTGCTCTTTCAGCATCTATGGCGGAGATTATCCTTATTATGTCCTCGGCGCTTTCGTGCGCTATGTGGGAGTAAACGCTTTTCTCATCCAACTCCAGCGCAACTTCAACCGAATCCTTAACTTTGATCATTGATCTCACCCGGGTAGATATCATCGAAATCTGGTAGGCCGCTTAAAAGTTGCCTTTTCTTGATCTCCCCTTCTTCCTTGGCCTTCATGAATTCTTGAGCGTACCTCTTTGCTGTAACGACTATATCCTCTATGCTCTTGCTATCGTAGATCCCGCTCAATAGGGTCACAACCTCAACTTCCCTCTCCCTGGGGTCTGGGTAGAAGCCCCTGAATATCTGCTTTCCCCTTATCCTCCCCGTGAGTTCGTTCAGTGCCTCAAATATCTCGTTGGCCTTCAATGCCTCGGGGGGACCGTGGATAGCGACTAGGCCGTATAGGGCGGACTCTATATTAACGTCGAGGTACAAACCCTCGTTCTCGAACGATCTCACTATAAGCCTTGACAAGCTCTTCACCTTGGATGCATCTGCCTTAGCGTAGCCAACGGTGGCAAAGCTTCCCATGGCCCTTAAAACGAACTTTAGGTCACTTGCATCTAAGGTCTGCTCCCCAGGAACGTCTATTAATGCCAAGAGAGAAGCTATCCTCTCAACTATCGCGTAATTTATCCTCTCATAGGCCTGGCTTATATCTTCTCCGCTCTCCTTGAGCTTGTTATTGTCTATGGCGATTATGGAATCAACTATCTTGGAGAGCTTGTCTATGGTTATCGCGGCGTTAATGGTTGGCCTTATCCCCTCCTCCTTTAAGGGGAGGGCCCCTATAGCGACTACGAGGGAGTCTGGATACTCCTCCTTGAGGGCCTCCGCTAAAACTGGAGTACCCCCAGCTCCCGTTCCGCCCCCAAATCCGAAGGTTAAGAAGAAGATATCAACGTCTTCGTAACCTACCAAAGACCTTATTTTCCTCATGACCATCGGAAGATCCCTTTTCATGGCTTCCCTTCCCAGGACTGGGTTGGCGTTAACTCCCTTACCTCCAACTATGCTCTCACCTATCAGGACTCTCCTGTCCTGGGGTATGTGCTTCAGGTACTCCAGGTCTCCTTTAGAGGTGTTAATAGCTAAGGCCTCAAAATCTACAAGGGAGAATATATCAGCAATCTTGGTTCCGCACTGGCCTATCCCTATTATTATAGCCCTCACGTCGCTATCACCTCAGAGAAACTTCACACTCAGCTCTTCTACTTGAACTTTCCCATCCTTGTTCGTGTCCACCCAAGAGGCAATTACGGCCTTTCCATGGAGGTACTTAAGGATCGGGCTGTTGAATATGAGGTTGGCAATGTCCTTGTACCCTTCTCCCCTATAAAGAACGAACAATAACTCTCCGTCCCTGTTTCTTCCCGGAATTATTATGAGGGTACCATCGCCGGACAAGGGCACCCCATTAAGCGTTAGATGCCCCGCTCTGATGTAAATTTTCACATCGCTGTTGTACCTTGAAACATCCACCCTACCCACGGGATATATCAATATGTAGTCCCCAGACTCCGGAATCCTTATGAGCTCCGTTAGCCTAATCGAGGTGTTTGCAGAGAGTACATTCTCCAAACCTTTCGCAACTATAGTGGACAAGCCTGGATCCGTGGATATTATCTTCACGCTTGAGTTCCTGAACTTCGAGATAACGGTGTATATGTTAACCCTCGGGACTTCAGGATTAACCGTGTAGTATTTAACGAGGAAAGAATCGTACAATGGGCTCTTCCCAGGTTCCTGTATTTCAACTTCGATGCTCTGATTAATTCCCATTTCCTTGAGCGTTAAGTATGCACTAAGCAACTCCCAAGCCTGCCTCGGGGGATTATCCTTTACGTACTCAACGACATCTTGAACATCATTCGGCCGAACAAGGTCCTTTATCAAGTACAAGATTACCGTAGTTTCAGGGTACATGGGAGCAAAGTACCAAGATGACAAATCCGTCTCAAATATAAAGCCCCAGCCACCATTTTCCTTCATTTCCATTAGCCAATCTAGGTTCTCTTCTATGACCTTATCTGTCTTAGGGACTCCAAGCATCGTTAATGCCTTAATTGCAAGTGCAGTAATTAATGGTTGCTTGCCAAATTTATCGCCCCAGAATGAAGATAATATAAGGGACTTTGCTTCTTCCCTCTCTGAGTACGTTAGGTTCCTATACTCAAGGAGGGACAATAAAGCGAAGAGATAAGACTGCCTGAGATATTTATCGAACTTAATCTCCTCCATATCTCTCTTGTAAATTCCACGCATGTATTCAAGCCCTCTTTTAACGGCCTCGCTCATAGGATTGCATATCCTTAAGGAATCCAGCACGAAATATGTAACCGAGGCACTTGATGGAGAGCCAACGTACACTCCCCATCCTCCATCGTCATTCTGAGAGGCCTCAAGGATCGTGCAAACTTTTTTCAACTTGTCTTCACTTGGCCCAACGACGTTCTCTGAGACCAAGGAAAACGCCATCGTGGAGTACAAGGGATAGTACTTGTCCGTCCAATTGTGCCTGTACTCCTCAAGTTCTGCCAACAGTAATGCTGTTTGAAAGTCCAATCCCTTTAGGCTCAGGAGGGTATAGGCCTCAAGGGCCATGGCACCCTCTTGGTTACCGAAATGCTTCAGGGATTCTTCTGGAATCTTACCTTCCATGTTGTATGCAACTGTTATCCACAAATGCAGGAGGTAAGGATCGCTTGGGAGTTTCTCCTTAATAATTGGATATGCCCTCCTCACTAAGTCTAAGTCCTCTCCTAAAAGAGTTAAAGCCGCTGAAGCAAGCAGTGTACTTCTATAATCCGGAATCATTCCTGGGAGGTAACCCCAACCATTTCCACTAAAGGCCCTTTCCAGGTATCTTATCCCGTTCAGTATCGCAACCCTTATCTCCTCTCTCTTCTCAGGCTCATTCTTAAATGCCTCGTACGCGTACTTTAACCCTATGAGGGCATAACCCGTATCGGGGACTGAACTAATGCTACCATAAAAATATCCCCATCCCCCATCATCATTCTGCCATGAAATTAACTTCTCAACCTTTCTCCATACATCTTCAGCTGACAAGGAAGGAGTCTTATTTAAGGCCTGGGAGAGAGCCATCACAATTATGCTGAGCCTTTCAGTTCTCTCTTCATCTGGATAGGCCTTAGCAACATTCACCGAAAAGTCGAGCATCTCGACGGCAGATACTGGAGCCAAAAGGATCATCATTAATATTAAGGGACTAATCCACCTCATAATTTTCCCTCCCAAGAAAATTAAAATGTATTGTAAATAAAATTTATGATAAGGGAATTATTGAACAACATTTATTTCTTTGACTTCCTTTTCATCCTCAGACCTCTTTGGGAGACCACCTGGCCTGGGCTTTTTCTTTTTAGCCCGAAGCTTCCTTAGCTCTTCCTTGTACTTTGTCATATAATATCCAGTGCCTATTGCCACCAGACCAAGGACAACGACAAGAGCACCAAGTACTGTTGCTATCGCTTTATAGTTTGGTTCTTTTTTGGGAGTGGTGAACTTTGCAGTCACATTCTGGATCCTTGAAGCCAGGGGAGCTGGATTACTCTGTTGTTTAAGGATATCCTCGACTATAGTTGGAAGTTCTTCTGGTGATGGTAGCTTTTCGATGACTTTGGTTTCGGTTTTGACCAACACCTTCACTTTTGGAGGTACGCTATCAACCAAGACCAAGTTCGGATAATTAACAATATGCCAATTGCCCAAGGGGTCTTGATATTTTAATGCAACGCTAACTGGATAAAGCCCTTGTTTCAATACCAAGTATTGAGCGTCAACTACTTTTTCCTCTCCAGCCTTTATCGTCCCTAAGTATATCTCATCTTCACCATCTAAAAATCCCCCAAGATTAACGGTGAGCTTTGCATTCTTTATAAACTCATATTCGGGGTTTGCCCCAGTCGCCGATACTACAAACCTCAGCTTTATCGTAGAGTTCTCCTCTGTCTTTATGTAATTAGACCATGACGAATTCGAGAACCCAGCGGCCTTTAACTTAATTTGAGGCGTCGAATACACGGTTATCTTCTCTATTATGTTCGACTTAACTGTAACTTTCTTCCCGGCTTCATCGTAATACTCCACTACAACGGGACCAAGGGTATACGTACCCACCGCCTTTGGTTTTAATGTATAAACTAGCACTGGCATCTCGGAGAAGGGCTCAAGTCTACTAAGAATCCACGCTCCAATTCCACTCCTTAATTCAAAGTTATTCGGAACTGGCGCTATCACTTTAACTTGGAAGGCGTTGCCTTTTCCTACGTTCTTAACCTTTATGAACACTATTAACTCGTCTCCTCCCAATAGAAGGGATTTTTCGCTAACACTTAACTCGGCAGTAACTTTCGCTTCCCTTATAATGGGCTTAGCCACTCCTCCTACTGGAGTGTAGACCTTTATATATGTCCTATTGTACGTTAAATCGACTCCATTTGGGGGAATCTCGACTCTTATTGGAGCCTTAGTTGATGTGTAACCAGTCCCTTCTCGTATCGTAAATTCTTCCATGAGGTTACCGTTAGAGTCCAAGAGCTTAAACCTTGAGTAATAACCGACACTGACGAGGTTTATTTTGTATATTGTGCTATTGTATTCCACCGTTAAGCTTTCCCCAACGTACAGAATTCCTTCATAGACGGACTGAACTATATCTGCCTCTTCAACAGGTTGCCCTTCCTCCTCTTCCCCAGGGTTTATGACTTGGGGATTAGTGAAAAACAGTTCGGGGACATAAATATTGACTACGGCTTCATCGTTCTTTTTTGCCTCAACAAGTTCAACCACAACAACTGGGGATTGAGTTAGTTCGCTCGAAACCTTGTATGAGACCTGGATTGGAGTAGTTTTGTCAAGAACTTTGTACACAGAAGTGCCATCAGGATATGTAACTTTAACTTTTACCTTATCATCTTCGGGTATATCGACTACTTTAAACGTGTACCGTGGGAACAGGGAAGGAAGTGTATATGAAGAGCCCTCACTTAGTACAAGCTTCTCTTCAAGGATCTTCATGGGTGTTGAGACTGTAATATAAACAACTCCCTTATCTTCCCATATTCCTGAGATCTTTACTATAATCTTTGCGTCATCCTGGGAAGGATAATATCCTTGCTCTCCCTCTTGCAAGGTTAGAGATTTTACGAGGGTCCCTCCATGATATATATCTATCATCACCTTGTCCCAAGTGCTTGTAACGTCCTTGAACTTTACCTCATAATCCCCAAACTTTAGTACTCCCCCAAGTTTTAGACCTACGGTCGAAAGCTTTGAGTAATACGTTCCTGCCCTAACGGCCGGAATTAATAACATTGATGACATTACCAGGAGTAAAATTAAAGCACTAACCTTTCTCATCGCCCCATCCCCCGTTATTTAATGATCCTTAAGTTTAGGAATTTTACAAAGTATAAAGGTCTTTTGGTATGGATTAGTCCCAGAACTTCCTTGTTTTTATGTAGTTCTTTTCTAGCTTCATTAACTCACGAATTAATTGATTTCTTGGAACATTCCCAAGAACTCTTGATGCTCCCTCAACTCCCACCCCATATGTCGCTAAGGCCAATAGGGCATCCTCCCCGTAAGAAATGAATAAATCAGCAGCTTTTATTCCCCTAAGGTACGCCCGCTCTAATTCTTTATCCACCTGCTCTCTATGCTTTATTTTTTTCAACGCCTTAACAAAGGCTTCCGCATCAATAGGATGTAGAGGAGCAAGCATCATTGAGTCGCATTTGGGGCATCTTAAGTCCTTCCTCTCGATAACCCTTCCAACCTTTGTTTTCCAATACCATCCACAATTGGTGCAGACCATGACTATATCCTTCTCAAGAAGGGATTTGTAAAACATATCTTCAATCTCTTCTTCCGTAAGCGGAAGGGTCAGTAGGAATTCTCCCACAAACTTAACGTACTGTTGAGCAGTTTTGCTCAACTTCTCTCTCATGACCGATCTGATTCTTATTTCCCCGCTTTTTGCCCTGGAAAGCACCAAAGTTGCATTTTTAATGTCAACTTTCTCCTGCAGGATTTCATTGATTGCCTCGAACTCCACTACTGTTCCCTCGAATAACCTTTCAACACGTTTAATCTTTGCATCCCTAGCTATTGCTCCGATTCTTCTTGCGACATTCAACGTCTTCCACCTATATATGGGGCCAAATTTTATCCCCCTAATTATAATTCCCCCTATGTTAGGCCCTATCTGCAAGATCTCCTCAATGTCTTTTGGATTCAAGGTGAATGGAGATCTTATTACTATCGCATGCGCATATGACCTTATTGAAAATATGTTACCATATTTTGAGGACAGTAAAGTCCAAATGAGCTTTGCTAATGCCTCATTTACCTTATTGCCAAAATCGGCGTGTATGACAGTTGTTTTACCAACGACCTCAATCACAATGTCTCTATCCGTTGAATATAGTTCCATTATTTCGTTTCGTACAATTTCCAAATCCTTAACATCAAAATCAACTCCCCTAACGAGTTCCTTAGCTCCCCTTAAATCATAGGCTAAGAGCCTCTTCAACCTCCCTACTTCAACTGCCACTTCATAGGGAACTGGAATTAATTCCCCTTCCCAACTTGGAATTGCTCCTTCAACGTTACTGCTTTCCCTAACTTTTATAAGCCTGTTCTTTTCATCTATCTCAAGGACTAGCCAGCTTCTCCCATGCATAATAAATTCCATTCCCTCCTCAAGATCCATCACAAAGTTCTCGTCAAGCCTCCCTATGAATTTGCCTGAGACTGCATCAATCACACTATAATTGACCTCATCTGGTATCGTTGACAAGTTCTCAAAGTAATACCTATATGCCCCTTTCCTAAGCTTAATCACATTATTTTCTCGCCTTATTATCCTCGCATCTTCAAGAACGCTGATAACAGAGAGATAGTCCTCCCAACTCAAGTCCCTATAAGGATAGGTCCGTTTTGCTATCGTATACGGCTCATGAATGTCAACTTTATTATACTCAATTACTAACCCAACTATAAAATGAGCCAAAACATCTAATGCGTTTTTATAGGGTTTTACAGGCTCTAATTTCCCTTCCAAAGCTCTCTTAGCTATTACAAGGCTTTGAAGATAATCTTCAGGGGTTACCGCTATTATATATGCTTCACTTGTTTCCCCCAATCTATGCTTGCTTCTCCCGGCCCTCTGGATTAGCCTATTAACTTGTCGAGGGCTCATGTATTGGACAACAACGTCAACATCTCCAATGTCAATCCCAAGCTCCATCGAAGATGTACAGACTAATGCCTTGATTTTTCCTTCTTTTAACTTCTTCTCGGCCTCAATTCTAGCCTCTCTCGAAAGGCTACCGTGATGAACTTCCACAGGCTTCCCCCACACCTTTAACCTATGAGATAACACCTCAGCGAATTGCCTAGTATTTACAAATATTAAGGCTCTGTTGGATTTCTCCACTATATTCCAAAGAGCCCTAAGTCTAGCAGCGACTTCTGGAGGGACTTTTAATTGCTCAGAAAGCTTTACATCGTCTTCTTCTACCTTAGGGTAGAGGACGTGGAATTTGTATCTCTTCTTAACTTTTGGCTTTATTATGACGTCAGCCTTTAGCCACTCTCTTATTTCTTCCTCATTCCCAACTGTAGCCGATAACCCTATCCTAATGAAATCCGCTATTAGAGAAAGTCTTTCCAAGTTTAAGGCTAGCTGAACACCTCTCTTATTATCGACCAGCTCAACGACTTCATCCACTACAACGAACTTAACGTTCTTTAAAAACTGCCTGAGGGACTTCATCGTGAGCAATATAGGAAGAGTTTCGGGGGTTATTATTAAGATGTGGGGAGGATTCTTAACTTGTTTAGCCTTTCTTGATTGAGGAGTATCACCGTGCCTAACTTCAACGCTCACTCCTAACTTCTCTCCCCACCATTTTATCCTTTCCAGTAAATCTCTGTTTAAAGCCTTAAGTGGGGCTATATATAGTGCGGATATTGGAGGTAAATTTTCTCTCATTATTATCTCAAAAATCGGAAGTATAGCAGCTTCAGTCTTTCCGCTCCCGGTAGGGGCTACGATAAGAGCACTTTTCTTCTCTCCCGCTATAACCCTGAAAGCCTCTAATTGGAGACTATTAAGCTTCCCAAACTTCTCCTTAATTGCCTTCCTTAGTAATATGTGCATCATAGTGACAAGGGAGAGCAACTTAAAAAGATAGCCCATATAAGGATATTACATGTACAGAAAAGGGGCGAACGCCGAAAGAGAGCTAATAAGGTTATTAGAAAAGTATGGATTTGCAGTTATAAGGTCTGCTGGTAGTAAGAAAGTAGATATAGTTGCCGGCAATGGAAACAGGTACTTATGCATAGAGGTAAAATCTACGAGGAAAGAGAAACTATCAATCAAGAAGGAAGAAGTTGAAAGGGTAAGAGACTTTGCGAGCAAATTTGGTGGTACCCCTATATTAGCTGTCAAGTTCATAGGAAGGGGTTGGAGGTTTGTAGAATTAAAAAAGGATGAGAAGGTAACCCTCCATGTTAACGAAGGTTTACCTATAGATATAATACTCGGAATACAAAAAACATTGGGGGAGAAAGAATGAAGAAAGTTATAATGGTCATCGTTCTATTTGCAACAATACTTCTCCCAGTATATGCTCAACCCGTTTTAATAATTGAAGCAACCCCAAAAGAAATCGAAGGAAAGCCTGGGGACACGCTTACCTTTAACGTTACCATTACGAATGTAGGGAACTCGACTGCAGAAAACGTGACTGTTTTCGTGTTCAATAAGGTCAAGGGCATCTTATTCACTCAGGGATTTATCAGATCAATCCCCCCAAACACAACTGCAAATATAACCCTTAAAGCGTATCTAATAAAACCCGAAGCAGGGGTTTACAAGCTAACAGTTGTAGGAAAACTTGGGAACTACATAGCGGAGGATTATCTCAAATTAAAGGTCAAATCGGTCATAAACTACACCCTCAGGATTCAGGGGCCAGTAATGGTAATCTATGGGCGGAATGTCTCTATGGTTGTTTCAATAAACTCAAACTCAAACGTCCTACTATATGGGAATGCAAAAATAGTGATATTAAAAGATGGCCAAGTATTGAAGGAAGTAAACTACAGACCAATGATAAAACCCTGGGAATCTTGGAGCGAAAATATCATTATTCCAAGGCCTGAAATCGGAAACTACTCTGTAATATTCTCGGCAAACTTCTATAATAGAATCAAGAACACAACCTTTAATTTCACTGTATTTAGAAGGCCCCTAACCTACGAGGCATATTTCGAAAACGGAGAGATTATCGTTAAGGTTACTCAAAAAGGAACGCCCGTTAAGAACATTGAAGTCACAATAGGAAACACCACAATGTACACGGACGAAAATGGCGTTGTAATGTACCCCGTTAACTCCCCAGGCACTTACCTCATAAGGGTGAATTTAGATGGAGTAATCTCGGAGAAGTTGATAACCGTAGAAAGGCCAATAGTGGTCCCCATCGTTAAGAATTCCTCCTTAAAGATCAAAGTTCTAGATTCCACTGGAAAGCCCATCAAAGGTATAACGGTGGAGGTAACTTCAGAAAGGGGAACTTTTTATGGAGTAACGAACGAAGAGGGAATATGCGAGTTTAACTTATCTGAAGTTGGATATGGGAAGATAAAAGTAGAGGCCAATAGCATTAAATATTTACCATCCGCGACCTCGATAACCATTAAACCACCCCTTAAGCAAGAGGTTGAAACGTCTACAACCACAACCACTATAACCACAACTATTTTTAAGACGGAAACTGCAACCCCAGTTGTTAAGGAGGGCAAGAAGATAGATAAGGGACTCATAGGGCTAATTATTGTATTCGTTATTACCTTAGGGATAAGCTCATACCTTGCCTTCTTTAGACCAATCGTTGTGGAGGACAAAATCGGGAGGTACTACTTCATCAAAATTAAAGCGCCACGCTTGGCTCCATTGAAAGAGTTCAAGTATGAAAAACTGGCAACCGTGGAAGAAGCCTGGGCTGAGAAGGGGACAGTAAGGGTTGAAGGGAATATTGTAATATGGCAAATTGACAAATTAGAACCAGGAGAGGAGGCTACTCTCCATCTGATCCTCGCATAGCCAACATGTATATTTCCTCCGCAATATCCGATCTACCCCCCAATTTTTTATATAACCTATAAAGTTCCCTAACCTTAAGCTTGAGTTTTTCAGTCTCTGAAGAGCCCTTAGAATACCCCACTAATAACCTACTTGCAAGAACCCCCAACTCAAGTAAAGCATTGTCAGCTCTGCTTATTGGGGTTGGAATAGCCTTGACCATACCAACATAGACCGGCTCAAAAACACAATCCAGAGCTTTGCTTCTGCCCAAAGAATCAACTACTACTATTTTTTTACATTCCACGTATCCCTCAATCCAAGGATATCCTTTAATTCTTCTAATCCTGACTTCCTGGGAAGGTAAAAACTCTATCCTAGGAAATATGTTAAAAGCTACGGAAACAAGGAATTCCGCATCTGGTATTATTTGGATAACTGCTTCTGTATTCCGTAGTAAATCCCGATAGCTTTTCCCTTCAAAGATCCTAAAGAATAGACAGTTATTTTTCCTACGCACACCAACAGGGGTTAAGTTAGAAGAAGTAACGAGGAGAGTCTCATACACCTTACCTTCCTGAGGAAACAACCGCCTGATCATTTCCTCGCAACTTTTGCCAATTCGTTGGAATCAACAACTATAACTTCTCCAATGCTCTTAACTGCCCTCATGGGGATTACAAGCAATCCATCTTCCGTTACAACGAAGGAGCTTAAGTCTAGATCTTCATCTGGATCCGCAAGAATTGCAAGTATCTCCCCCTTTTCTCCCTGGCTACCATCTTCATCGAAGAGTATGTCATAGATCCACCCAAGTCTTACTCCCGTGTCCGTAATTAGCTCAACATCCCTCAACTTAGAAGCCCTTATCCTAACCATTGCACATCCCTAAAAGTTGTTAAAATAGAAGTATAAAAACATTTCAGTACTTCTTGAGCTCTGGAATAACCTCCTCAAGCTCCTTCTTGAGCTCAGTGGCTATCTTATCAAGGAAGCTCCTGCCCTTTGGGGTAATAACCCTGCCCTTACCTGGGACTTTCTCAACGAAACCGGCAGCTTCCAACTGTTGAAGGGCCTTCCTTATAATGCTACCCCCAGCCTTGTAGAACCTCTCCGGAGCGTGTCCCCTGTTCTTCCTTCCACCGTAGTACGTCCTGAGCCTTTCGATACCAACTGGACCGTCGATGTAAACCCTCCTAAGGATTGAGGCTACCCTGTAGTACCACCAGTCCTCCTGCTCTGGAAGCCTCTCCTTGTGTCTTCCGGTCTTAACGAACGGCGCCCACTCCGGAGGCTTTATCTCGGGGATTTCCTTAAGCCTCTGAGCGACCCTCTCAACCAAAAGATCACCGGGAACATCATAAACTGTCGCCATTCTTCAACCCCTCCCTCTTTTGAATTTCTTCCTGAACTCAAGGATATCAAGCTTGATCTTGCGAACGGGTTCTTCTTTAACCTTCTTCTTTGATTGCTCCTTCATCTGGAGCCTCTTTAAATACCTTTCCCAACCCTCTCTCGGCTTGAATAATATAAACCTTTTGCCCCTAACCTCCAAGAGTTCACTGTCAGTTAGCTCTGCGACCTTTTCGGCTATCTCCTTCCTCGTCATTTTTGTGGCAATTAAAGCTCCTTTTCTAATCTCGACTTTGAGAACTCCAGTCCTCGCTAGTTGTGTCTCTATCTCCTTTATTACGCTCTCCTCTAATCCCCTCTTCCCAATCCATGCTCTAGGTTCAATATCATAATATCTCGCCCTAAGGGCCCGCCTAACTTTCCCAGGAAGTCTCTTAGTGACCATAATCTCTCACCTGAGTTTCATGGAATTCATGGGCTTTTTAAAGGTGTCGCAAGAAGATAGACACTAAAACTTCATTAACAATTTAAATGGCTCCAAAAAGGAAAATTTAAGAAAAGGAGCTTATTGTAGAGTTAAAACCGCCCAAGCACGTAAAATAGCGTCGTTCTCTCCAGGATTTCTGTCGCCTGTTCCGTCTCCTTCTATTGGGACTGGAACATGAACACCACTTGGCGAAACTTTCTCAGTTTGCACGTATACTGCAAGGCTGTAGTATTGCGGGTCAGGGTTAATATCATATAAATCATCCTCATTCCATGTATCTTCATCATAGGCAGCTATAGCAACTATAAACATATCTCCGCTGTAATCATCTGGAACGTCTATATAGTATGGACCTAAACCTGTTAACTTCACTGCATCTATAACTGGCTCTGTTTGGATCCTACCGAGTTCAACATTTCCAGACTCATCATAAACCGCAATGACGAAATATGGATCCCCATATCCACTTATGGCATCAGCCTTAGATACTTCTAAGAATTCCTCAATGTACACTTCAACTACTGCATTACCAGTCGGAGCTAAGTCTTTTCCATCTATCACTCCATCTCTATCAGAATCACGATCATTGGGGTCAGATCCAAAAACTTTTACCTCATCGTAGTCTGATAGTCCATCTCTGTCAGTGTCACTTAGTTTTGGATCAGTATTAAATACTTTCACTTCATCATAATCTGTTAAACCGTCTCCATCCGTGTCCTTGGATTTAGGGCTAGTTTGTAGACTTCTTGCTTCATAGTAATCTGTTAGGCCATCTCCATCTGTATCTTTAGATCTTGGATTGGTGCCGTTTCTCCCTACCGCTTCATTTTGTATAGAGGTGTGTCACTTTGTATCGGCGGTAGGGAGTTCCACCTCAGCCA